>JACMOG010000017.1 GCA_014378125.1 Vitreoscilla sp.
AGCATCGCGACGACCGCCGCCGCCATCGCTGCGGTGCAGGCCCAACCCAGCACGCGCAGGCGCAGGCTGATCGTCAGCCGGCCCATCACGCGCGTGCGCGAGGCAAGCAGCATCATCACGACCATGATGGGCACCGAGATCACGCCGTTGATCACGGCGCTCCAGTACAGCGCCTTGATCGGGTCGATCGGCGTGAAGCACAGCGCCACGCCGAGCAGCGTGGCCACGGCGATGATGCCGTAGAAGCGCTTGGCCGCCATCGGTGTGAGTTCGAGGCTGTTGGCCCAGCGGAAGGTGCCGGCCATCGCGTACGCGGCCGAGCCGGCCAGCACCGGCACCGCCAGCAGGCCCGTGCCGATGATGCCCATGCTGAACAGGAAGAACGCGAAGTCGCCGGCGATCGGGCGCAGCGCCGACGCCGCCTCGGCCGAGGTGGCGATTTCGGTCACGCCGTGCCGGTGCAAGGTCACCGCCGTCGTGAGCATGATGAAGAAAGCGACCAGGTTGGAGAACGCCATGCCGATCACGGTGTCCCACTTGATGCGGCGGAAATTGCTGACGACCTGGTCGGGCGCGCGCCGCAAGGCGCTCGCGTTCTTGTCGGCGTGCAAGTCTTCGACTTCCTGCGAGGCCTGCCAGAAGAACAGGTAGGGGCTGATCGTGGTGCCGAACACGGCGACGACGGTGGTGATGTAAGCCGGCTTCCACGACCACGCCGGCAGCACGGCGCCGCGCGCGACGGCGAGCCAGGGCACGTCGACGGCGAACACGGTGGCCACGTAGGCGAGCAGCGCGAGCGTGAGCCACTTGAGCACCTTCACGTAGCGCTGGTAGGGCACCAGCACCTGCAGCACCAGCGAGAGCACGCCGAAGCCGAGCGCGTACAGGTGGACCGAGCCGCCGATGAGCAACTTGAGGGCGTCGCCCATCGCGGCGAGGTCGGCGGCGATATTGATCGTGTTGGCCACCAGCAGCAGCGCGACCAGCATATATAAGAGGGGGGCCGGGAAGTGGCGGCGGATGTTGGTGGCCAGGCCGTGGCCCGTGACGCGGCCGATCTTGGCGCTGATGACCTGGATCGCCACCATCAGCGGGAACGTGAACAGCAAGGTCCACAGCGTGTTGAAGCCGAACTGGGCACCCGCTTGCGAATAGGTGGCGATGCCGCTCGGGTCGTCGTCGGCGGCGCCCGTGATCAGGCCGGGCCCGAGCTTGCTGAGCACGGAGGCGTCTTGCGCGGGCAGGGGGGCGGACGGGCTGGGGTCGGTCATGGCGATCTTCGGGAGGCGGGCGGCGGGACGCGGTTTGCGTCGCCGGATTATCCCATGCTACCTTGCCCGAAAGTCGCTCACTGTCTGATCGGTAACATATGCGGCAGGCGCCTCAGTGGCGCTGGCGCGACGACACGCAGCGCAAGTCGATCGCGATGTCGCCTTCGCGGTTGAGCTGGATGTCCTCGCAGGCGAAGCTGTCGCAGGCCGGCATCACGACGGGCATCATGACGGCGTCGAACACGGGGCCGCTGGCGGCGACGAGGCCGTCGATGACGCCGCGCTCGAGCGCGGCCATGCTCGCCGCGTTGCCGGCCCAGTCGTCGACGATGGTTTGCAGGTTGAACAGGTCGGCGAACAGCGTGGCCAGGTGGTAGACGCCGCCGCTGCCCGATTCTTCGCGCGGCGCCTGCTGCACGGCGTGGCGCGTGAGCGTGGGGCGGCCGTCGGCGCCGGGCACCAGTTGCAGGCGGATCGTCCAGTCCTGCGCCACGCGGGCCCAGCCCTTGCCCATGTAGACATCGTGCTTGAACGGGAAATCCTGGTTGATCTGGTCGCGCTCGAGGCGCATCAGTGCGCCCTTGACGTCGATCGTCAGGCGCGCGTGGCCGTCGGCGTCGGGCGCGCTCGACAGGTCGATCGTGTAATGCAGCAGTTGCTCGGAGACGCGGTCGTGCGAATTGCTGCCCGTCTCGTGCCAGGCCAGCTTGACGTGGTCGCTGTAGATCCAGCCGCTGGGCGTGGGCACGAACAGCGCGCGCAGGCCGTTGCGCAGGTCGGCGGCGACGCCGGTCTTGGTGTTGACGATGTCGCGCCCCTGCATCGCGCGCGCGCGGTCGTTGCGCGCGTGCAGGTAGTCGGGCAGCGCATGGAGCGCCGCCTGCAGCGGCTCGACCAGCAGCGGCTTGAGGTAGCGCTGCAGGAACACGCGGCGCGCGATCAGGCCGGTGGCGTCGACGCCAGCGCGCGCCACCAGCGCGTGGGGGAAGCTGCCGGCGCCCGGCGCGTACAGGGCCGGCGAGTCGGTCATCTTGCGTTGCCCCGTGAGCAGCAGGAAATTGAGCGTGCCCATGCCGACCGGCAAACCCTCGCCATGCGCGGGCGCGCGCGTGGACAGGTTGGCGGCGGTCGGCTGGAACGCGGCCGTGCTGGCGTCGGACGGCCATTTGCGCGTGATTGGATAGCCAAGCACGAAGGGATTGGCGGGTCCGCCCTGCAGCTTGAGCCAGTGGCCCAGCGCGGTGGCGAAGTTAAGCTTGAGGAAATTGCTCGCTGTGGGCAGGTTGGACGCGCGCGCCTCGTAGTTGATCAGGTCGGAGGCGGCGAAGTCGAGGCAGATCTGGCCGATGCTGAACTGGGCGGGATCGACGGCAGCCAGGCGCGCGCGGAT
>JACMOG010000231.1 GCA_014378125.1 Vitreoscilla sp.
CTGCACACCATGATCTCCGTCAGGCCGTCCAGCAAGTCGAGCTTGGTGATGCACTGGCCTGAGATGCCGTTGATGATGATGGCGCGCTTGAGCGCGGCGGCGTCGAGCCAGCCGCAGCGGCGGGCGCGGCCGGTGACGGTGCCCCGCTCCTGCCCCACCACCGACAGGTGATGGCCGACGCTGCCTTCGTCGAGGATGTCGAGTTCGGTGGGGAACGGACCCGAACCCACGCGCGTGGTGTAGGCCTTGGTGATACCCAGGATGTAGTGCAGCATGCCCGGGCCCAGGCCCGTGCCGGCCGCGGCGTTGCCGGCGACGCAGTTGCTGGAGGTGACGAACGGATAGGTGCCGTGGTCGATGTCCAGCAGCGTGCCCTGCGCGCCCTCGAACAGGATCTTGGCGCCGGCCTGGTGGGCCTTGTGCAGCGCGTAGCCCACGTCGGCCATCATCGGCTTGATCTGCTCGGCCACCTGCATGGCGTGGTCGAAGATCGGCTGGAATTCCAGCGTCGGCTGCTTCAGGCGCGTGAGCGTGGCGTTGTGCACGTCGAGCCGCTCGCGCAGCTTCTTCGCGAAGCGTTCGGGGTGCTTCAGGTCCTGCACGCGCAGCGCGCGGCGGGCCACCTTGTCTTCGTACGCCGGGCCGATGCCCTTGCCGGTGGTGCCGATCTTGCCGTCGCCGCACTCCTCGCGCTGAGCTTCACGGGCTTTGTCGACAGCCACGTGGAACGGCATGATCAGCGGGCACGCCTCGCTCACGAACAGGCGCGTGCGCACATGGAGGCCGATCTTTTCCAGGCGCTCGATCTCGGACATCAGGTGAGCCGGATCGACCACCACGCCGTTGCCAATATAGCAATTGACGCCGTCGCGCATCACGCCCGACGGGATCAGCTGCAGCGCGGTCTTGACGCCCTTGATGACCAGCGTGTGGCCGGCATTGTGGCCGCCCTGGAAGCGGACGACGCCCTGCGCGTGGTCGGTGAGCCAGTCGACGACCTTGCCCTTGCCTTCGTCGCCCCATTGGGTGCCGACGACGACGACGTTGCGGCCGCGGGCGGGGATGGTGGTGTTGCCTTGTTCCATGGGGGGTCGTGTTCTGAAAGAAGAGGATCTTGGCCGGTGCGGCCCGGGGTGCTCAGGCGAGGCTGCGCAGCGTCCATCGGTCGTCGACGGCGACCAGCTCGCGGTCGCATTCGAATTCCTGCGCCTCGTGTTCGTGGCCGGGCAGCGCGCAGACGACGGTCTCGTTGTCGGCGCGCAGCGCGCGGATGGCGGCGCGCAGGCCGGCATCCTCGCTCCACGGCGCGCGGATGGCCGCGCGCAGCGGCGCCACGGGCATCGCCGTGGACAGCTGGCGCAGGTCGAGGCTGAAGCCGACCGCCGGGCGACTGCGGCCGAATACGGCGCCGACCTCGTCGTAGCGGCCGCCGCGCAGCAGCGCGTCGGTGGAGCCGGCGGCATAGACGGAGAAGCGCACGCCGCTGTAGTAGGCGTAGCCGCTCATGTCGGACAGGTCGAAGCCGACCTCGATCGCGGGATGGGCGGCGCGCACGTGACGGCCGAGCCAGGCCAGGTCGTCGAGCGCGGCGCCGATGGCCGGATGCGCGGGCAGGCGGCGGCGGGCCTCTTCCAGCACCTCGGGGCCGCCGTACAGGTCGAGCAGGGTGACCAGCGCCTCGCGCACGGACGCCGAGCAGCCGGCGGCCAGGGTCTCGACGGCGCTGCGATCCTTCAGCGTGAGGGCGGCGACGATCTCGGACACGGCCTGGGGCGTGCGGTGTTCGCCGGACAACAGGCTGCGCACGATGCGCGCGTCGCCCATGTCGAGCACCAGCGAGGCGACGCCGGCCGCGGCCAAGGCGTCGAGAGCCAAATCTTGCCCCTCGAGATCGGCCACGAGACCGGCGTGGCCGTAGATCTCGGCGTCGAACTGCAGCGGTTCACGCGTGGCCAGCGGGCGGTCGGGACGGGCGTGCAGCACCGGGCCGCAATAGCACAGGCGCGCCACGCCCTGGCGATTGAGCAGGTGGGCGTCGATGCGAGCCACCTGCGGCGTGGTGTCGGCGCGAACGCCCAGCATGCGGCCGCTGAGCTGGTCGACCAGCTTGAAGGTCTTGAGATCGAGCGCGTGCCCCGTTCCGGACAGAAGGGACTCGAGGTGCTCCAGCATCGGCGGGATCACCAGCTCGAAACCATAGCTGCGGGCCAGGTCGAGCAGCTTTCGCCGCATTTCCTCGATGCGCCGCGCTTCGGACGGCAGGACATCGGCGATGTGCTCGGGCAGTAGCCAAGCAGACGTCATGAGAATGCTGAGGGGTTAAAACCGGGATTGTACCGATGTGGCCGGGGCGGTCGCACGAATGTTTCGTGGCGGCCGCCGCACCGGTGGCTGGCAGTCACATGGTATTGCGCAAGCCAGCCTTCGCGGGTGGCATCAGGGCGACTTGGCGCTCGAGCGGGGTCAGGCACCGACCCGGGGTGTGCTTGATGCGATCGACGTCAGTCGGGCCGCAGCCAGACCCCTCATTTCTTCTTGGCCGGTGCGCCGGCGCCGGCGGCGCCGGCGCCGCGCATGGCCTTGAAGAAGTCGCTGCTGCTGTCGATGACCATCACGTCCGACTTCTTGTTGAAGCTGGCGCGGTAGGCCTCGAGGTTGCGGTAGAACTGCGCGAACTTGGGGTCGCGTCCGAACGCGTCGCCGTAGACCTGCGTGGCCTCGGCATCGGCCTCGCCCTTGGTCTTCTGGGCCTCGAGCGTGGCCTCGGCGATGACCACCGACACCTGCTTGTCGGCATCGGCGCGGATCTTCTCCTTGATGGCCTCGCCCTCGGCGCGCAGGCCGTTGGCCACCTGGGCGCGCTCGGAGGTCATGCGCTTGTAGACCGAGCTGGTGACCTCGGGCACGAAGTCGACCCGCTTGATGCGCACGTCGACGATCTCGACGCCGAACGGCTTCGATTCGGCCAACAGGCGCTTCTTCACGTTGGACATGATCTCGGCCCGCTCGTCGGACAGCACGCCACGCACGGTGTGCTTGGTCACCTCCTCGTTGAACGCGGCCTGCGCGACGGCGCCCAGGCGGTTCTCGAGGTTCTTCTGCTCCACGCCGTTGTTGCGGATGTACTGGCGCGGATCGGTCACGCGCCACTTGACCAGCCAGTCGATGACCAGGCTCTTCTTCTCGGCGGTGAAGATGGCGCTGGGCGAGGGGTTGTCCAGCGTCTGGATGCGCTTGTCGAGCATCGACACGGTCTGCACCAGCGGCCAGTTGAAGTTGAGGCCCGGCTCGGTGATGACCGACTTGATCTCGCCGAAGGTCTTGATGACGGCCACCTGGCGCTGGTCGACGATGAACAGCGAGGAGGAGGCCACGAAGATGACGACGATGGCGACGACGATGGCGAGGAGGATCTTGTTCATGGTGGCGTCTCCTCAGCGACCGTCGCGATCGCGGCCGTGCGAATCGCGCGAGCGGGGATCGTTGGACGAGGAATCGAGCGGCGTCACGGTGACCGTGGCGGTGGTGCGGGCGTCGGCCGCCGGTGGCGGCGCGGCGGGGGCGGCCGCGGGCGCGGCCGGCTGCGTCAACCTGTCGAGCGGCAGCTGGATGAAGTTGTTGCCGCCGTGGGTGTCCACCATCACCTTGGTGACGTTGGCGTAGACGTCCTTCATGGCGTCGATGTACATGCGGTCGCGGGTGACGCCCGGCGCCTTCTGGTACTCGGCGTAGATGGCCTTGAAGCGGTCGGCGTCGCCCTTGGCCGCGCCCACGATGCGGGCCTTGTATCCGAGCGCATCCTCGCGCAGGCGGGCGGCGTCGCCCTCGGCGCTGGGGATCACGCGGTTGGCGTAGGCCTGGCCCTCGTTCCTGAGCGCGTCGCGGTCGACGCCGGCCTTGACCACGTCGGCAAACGCCGCGATCACCTGGTCGGGCGGATCCACCGGGCCGATGTTGACGTTGTTGATCAGGATGCCGGCGTTGAGCGTGTCCAGCTGCGCCTGGATCGATTTCACCAGCGCCGGGGCCAGCGCCCCGCGCTGTTCATAGAGCACCGAGTCGATGCGGCTCGAACCGACGATCTCGCGCACCGCCGATTCGGCGGCCTGCGTCACCGCGTCGGCGGGCCGGCGGTTCTCGAACAGGAACGCGCGGGCGTCCTTCAGGCTGTACTGCACCGAGAAGCGCACGTCGACGATGTTCTCGTCCTGCGTGAGCATCGCGGAGTCGCGCAGGCCGGTGGCCTGCGACGCGCTGGTGGAGCCGATCTCCACCGTGGTGGTCTGCGTGAAGTTGACCGTCTCGTTGGCCTGGATCGGGTACGGCCAGCGCCAGCCCCAGCCGGCTTCCACCGTGTGGCTGTACTTGCCGAAGGTGGTGACGACCGCCTTCTGGCCTTCCTGCACGATGAAGGAGCCGCTGAACAGCCACACCACCACCACGATGAGCGCCACCAGCGCGGCGCCCACGCCGGCGCTGCGCGCGTCGGGCTGGAAGCCCCCGCCGCCGCCCGCGGGATCGGCGCCCTTCTTGGCGCCGCCGAAGAACGACGAGAGCTTGCGCGTGAAATCGCGCCACATCTCCTCGAGATCGGGCGGGCCTTCCTGGCCGGTGGCCATCAGGCTACCGAAGACCTTGCGCGCGAAGGCGTGCCGGCGCGGGAGGCGCGTCGATGACTCAGGGGTGTTCTCGGGCATGTTCATGCTGAAGAAGATGGGGACGATCGGTCATCTTGCGAGTCCGGATCGTCGTGATTGTCGTCGACACCGGGGCGAGTGAAGCGGGCGTCGCGTTCGAAGTCTTCCTGCGGGGCGTCGAGGCTGGCGACCAGGGCGTCGGCGATGGCCTGGCGCAGGGCCTCGAGACCCTCGCCGCCCAGTGCGCTGACGAACACGCGCGGCGTGCGCACGCCCAGGTCGCCCTCGATCTCGTCGACCAGGTGTTCGGGCCGCTGGGCCACGTCGAGCCGATCGAGCTTGTTGTATACCAGCACCTGCGGCACCTGGTCGGCGCCGATCTCGTGCAGCACGCGCTGCACCTCCTCGAACTGCTCCTGCAGCAGCGGGCTGGCGGCGTCGATCACGTGCAGCAGCAGGTCGGCGTCGGCGGCCTCCTGCAGCGTGGCGCGGGATGCCTCCACCAGCTTGTGCGGCAGGTCGCGGATGAAGCCCACCGTGTCGGACAGCGACACCGAGGCCTCCACCTGCTGCAGGTACATGGAGCGGGTGGTAGTGTCGAGCGTGGCGAACAGCTGGTTGGCCACGTAGGTGTCGGCCTTGACCAGCGCGTTGAACAAGGTGGACTTGCCGGCGTTGGTGTAGCCCACCAGCGACACGCGGAACGTGCCGCTGCGCTCGCGCGACTTGCGCTGCGTCTGGCGCTGCTTCTTCACCTTGACCAGGCGTTCCTTCACCTGCTTGATGCGATCGCCGATCATGCGCTTGTCGAGCTCGATCTGCGATTCGCCCGGGCCGCCGCGCACGCCGGTGCCGCCCTGCTGGCGCTCAAGGTGGCTCCAGCGGCGCACCAGGCGCGTGGACAGGTATTGCAGGCGCGCAAGCTCCACCTGCAGCTTGCCTTCGTGGCTCTTGGCGCGCATGGCGAAGATCTCGAGGATCAGCGCCGTGCGGTCGGCCACGCCCACGCCGAGGTGCTTTTCGAGGTTGCGCTGCTGCGCGGGCGACAGCGCCTGGTCGAACAGCACGCCTTGCGCGCGGTGCGCCAACACCAGTTCCTTGATCTCGTCGGCCTTGCCGCTGCCGACGAA
>JACMOG010000232.1 GCA_014378125.1 Vitreoscilla sp.
ACGAGCATGCGACACGCCACGGCAAGCTCTACCAGCTGTTCGAGCGCGGATTCGACAAGCTGCTGGCCGGCTACAAGCGCGGCCTCGACGTGGTGATGAAGCACCAGTTCGCCACCTTGATGGTGTTCCTGGCCACGCTCGCGGCGACCGTGGTGTTGTTCGTCGTGATCCCGAAAGGCTTCTTTCCGCAGCAGGACACGGGCTTCATATTCGGCAACGCCCAGGCGGCGCAGGACTCGTCGTTCGAGTCGATGAACCGCCGCATGGTGCAGTTCGCCGACATCGTGCGCCAGGATCCGGATGTCACCGGCATCGGCATGTTCGGCAACTCGTCGCAGTTCAACACCGGCAACTTCTTCATCGCGCTCAAGCCCAAGGACCAGGGCCGCAAGGCCGGCGCCGACGAGATCATCGCCCGGCTGCGCCCGAAGCTGGCCAAGGTGGAAGGAGCGTCGCTGCTGATGCAGGCGGGTCAGGATATCAACGTCGGCGGCCGCCTCGCGCGCACCCAGTACCAGTACACGCTCACCGATGCGGATCTCGATGAGCTCAATGAATGGGCACCGAAACTGCAGGCGCGCTTCGCGCAGCTGCACGGCCTGACCGACGTGGCCTCCGACCTGCAGAACTCCGCGCCGTCGGCCAGCCTCACGATCGACCGCGACCGCGCAGCCAGCTTCGGCATCTCGCCGGCGCTGATCGATTCGACGATCTACGACGCCATCGGGCAACGCCAGGTGAGCCAGTTCTTCACGCAGATCAACAGCTATCACGTGGTGCTCGAGGTGACGCCGGCCCTGCAGGAGGACGCCTCGCTGTTCAGCAAGCTCTACATCACGGCGCCGGCCACCGGCAAGCAGGTGCCGTTGTCGACGTTCGTGTCGGTGGACACCACGAAGACGGGCTACCTGTCGATCAGCCACCAAAGCCAGTTTCCGGCGGTGACGCTGTCGTTCAACTTGGCGCCGGGCGTGTCGCTGGGCGAGGCGGTGGATGCGATCAACAAGGCGCAGGCCGATATGGGGCTGCCGCAGGCCCTGAGCGGGTCATTCCAGGGCACGGCGCAGGCGTTCAAGGACTCGTTAAGCAGCCAGCCCTACTTGATCGCCGCCGCGCTGGTGGCCGTCTACATCGTGCTCGGCCTGCTCTACGAGAGCTTCATCCACCCGCTCACCATCCTGTCGACGCTGCCGTCGGCCGGCGTGGGCGCGCTGCTGATCCTGATGGCCGGCGGCTACGACCTCACCGTCATCGCGCTGATCGGCATCATCCTGCTCATCGGCATCGTCAAGAAGAACGGCATCATGATGGTGGACTTCGCGCTCACGGCCGAGCGCGAGCAGGGCATGAAGCCCGAGGAGGCCATCTATCGCGCCTGCCTGCTGCGCTTCCGCCCGATCATGATGACCACCATGTGCGCGCTGCTCAGCGGCCTGCCGCTGATGCTGGGCCACGGCGCCGGCTCGGAACTGCGCCGGCCCCTGGGCTTCGCGATGGTGGGCGGGCTGGTGCTGTCGCAGGCGCTGACCTTGTTCACCACGCCGGTCATCTATCTGTACCTCGATCGCGTGCACTACTGGTACGAGAAGAAGTCGGAGGCGCGCAAGAAGCGCCAGAAGGCCAGGTCCATCCAGGCCGACGGCACCGACACCGACCGCTCGCTCCCTGTCGTCACCGATGATGCTGGCCACTGACACTCGTTCGCCCGCCATGAAGCTGCTGATCGTCGAAGACGAACTCAAGACCGCCGAGTACCTGCAGAAGGGTCTGGCGGAGCAGGGTTGCGCCGTCGACGTGGCGCACAACGGCATCGACGGCCAGCACCTGGCGCTGGTGCACGACTACGACGTGATCGTGCTGGACGCCATGCTGCCCGGCATCGACGGCTTCACGCTGCTGCGCGCGCTGCGCCAGGTCAAGCAGACGCCGGTGATCATGCTCACCGCGCGCGACTCCATCGAGGACCGCGTGCGCGGCCTGCACGACGGCGCCGACGACTACCTGGTCAAGCCGTTCTCGTTCCTCGAGCTGTTGGCCCGGCTGCACGCGCTGCAGCGGCGCGGTCGCGCGCAGGAGCCCACGCAGCTGAAGATCGCCAACCTGCAGATCGACCTGATCGCGCGCAAGGCCTGGCGCGGCAGCGAGCGCATCGACCTCAGCGCCAAGGAGTTCGCGCTGCTGGCCGTGCTGGCGCGCCGCCAGGGCGAGATCCTGTCGAAGACGGCCATCGCCGAGCTGGTGTGGGACATGAACTTCGACTCCAACACCAACGTGGTGGAGGTGGCCATCAAGCGCCTGCGCGCCAAGGTGGACAACGCGTTCGCGCCCAAGCTGCTGCACACCATCCGCGGCATGGGCTACGTGATGGAGGCGCGCGACGAGGCGCAGCCGGACGAGGAGCCCGCGGCGTGAGGCGCTCGATCACGGCGCGGCTGGTGCTGATGTTCGCGCTGGCCGCGCTGGCCATGTTCACGCTGGTGGGCACCGCGCTGTACGGCGTGCTCGAGCGCGAGCTCACGCGCCACCAGAACGACGACCTCAACACCAACCTGCAGAACATGCGCTACTCCATCGATCGCTTCGGCGACCTCGAGCACTGGGCGCGCCTGCAGACGAAGATGGACACGTTGTCGCCGGCCGACGGCAGCGTGCGCTTCTGGGTGCTGAGCGACGACCCGCGCTTCCAGTACGGCAAGGGGCTCGACGAGATGGAGCGCGTGAACCAGGGCGAGGCCGGGCACGGCACGTTGACGCTGCCCATCACCGGCCACAGCTACCGCACGCTGTCGATGCGGCTGGTGCCGTTCGCCGATCGCCCCGCGGTGCGCCTGATCGTGGGCGTGGACACGGCGCCGTTCGAGCACACCATGCGCGCGTTCCTGGTCGCCTTCGCGCTGCTCGCGCTGGCCGCGGTGGCCATCGTGATGGCGCTCGGCTGGTGGATCGCCCGCATCGGCCTGCTGCCGCTGCAACGGCTGTCGGAACAGGCGCGCGCGCTTCGGCCCAAGACGCTGTCGCAGCGGCTGCGGCTTGAGCGCCTGCCGGTGGAACTTGAAGACCTCACCGGCGCCTTCAACGGCGCGCTGGGCCGGCTGGAGGAGGCCTACCAGCAGCTGGAAGGCTTCAACGCCGACGTGGCGCACGAACTGCGCACCCCGCTGGCCAACCTGATCGGCGGCACGCAGGTGGCGCTGTCGCGGCCGCGCAGCGCGGGCGAGTTCCAGGAGACGCTGCAGTCCAACCTGGAGGAGCTGGAGCGCCTGCGCTCCATCGTCAACGACATGCTGTTCCTGGCCCGCGCCGACCAGGGCGAGGCGGCCACGGGACTGACCGCCGCCGACGTCGCGCACGAGGTGGAGGTGACCATCGAGTTCTTCGAGCCGCTGCTCGACGAGACCGGCACCACCGTGTCCATCGAGGGCGAGCTGCGCACCCAGGCCACGATGAACATCGCGCTGTTCCGCCGCGCGCTCACCAACCTGCTGCAGAACGCCATCGAGCACTCGGCCCCCGGTGCCCGGCTGGTGGTGACGATCTCGCAGCGCGCCGGCGCCATCTGGATCGCGGTCGCCAATCCCGGCGGCCCGATTGCCGCGACCCACCTGCCGCGGCTGTTCGATCGGTTCTACCGCGTCGACTCCGCGCGCCACGACTCGGGCGAGATCCATGGCCACGGGCTGGGGCTGGCAATCGTGAAGGCGGTGGCGTCGATGCATGGGGGCACCACGCTGGCCACCAGCGACGAGGGCGTCACCACGATCGCGTTCAGCATCGCGGGCTAGAAGCCCCGTGCCGCGCCGTTCGGATCGCGCTGGTCCGCATACCCGTAGAACCCGTCCTTCGTGATCTCGATGGTCTGCGTGTCGCCCATCGCCTGGCGCTCCACCACCTTGTGCCCCATGCCGCGCAGCAGCGCGACGGTGTCGGGGCTCAGGCCGCGCTCGATGCGCAGCTCGTCGGGCAGCCACTGGTCGTGGAAGCGCACGGCGGAGCCGGCCTCGGCCGGATTCATGCCGAAGTCGATCATGTCGACCAGCACCTGCAGCGTCGTCGTGATGATGCGCGCGCCGCCGGGCGAGCCGGTGGCCAGCCAGGGCTTGCCGTCCTTGAGCACGATGGTGGGCGACATCGAGCTGAGCGGGCGCTTCAGCGGCCCCACGGCGTTCGCGTCGCCGCCCACCAGGCCGTAGGCGTTGGGCACGCCGGGCTTCGCGGAGAAGTCGTCCATCTCGTTGTTCAACACGATGCCGGTGCCCGAGGCGACGATGCCCGAGCCGAAGTTGGTGTTGAGCGTGTAGGTGACGCTGACGACGCTGCCCTTGTCGTCCGCCACGGTGAACTGCGTGGTCTGGTCGCTCTCGTAGGGTTGCGGACGTCCGGGCTTGATCTGCGACGACGGCGTGGCGTGCGCGAGGTCGATCTGGCCGGCCAGCTCCTTCGCGTAGGCCGGCGAGGTGAGGCCGGTGACCGGCACCTTCACGAAGTCGGGGTCGCCCAGGTACTCGGAGCGATCAGCGTAGGCACGGCGCTCGGCCTCGGCCATCACGTGGATCGTCTTCGCGCTGTTCTGGCCCCAGTCGCGCAGGGGAAAGTTCGACAGGATGTTGAGGATCTGCACCACGTGCACGCCGCCGGAGCTGGGGGGCGGCATCGACACGATGTCGTAGCCGCGGTAGCTGCCGCGCACCGGCACGCGCTCGACGGCCGTGTAGTTCTTCAGGTCGGCCGCGGTGATGAGGCCGCCGTGCGCGCGCGCCTCGGCCACGATGGCCGCGCCGATGGGGCCGTCGTAGAACGCCTTGGCGCCGTCGCGGCCGATCAGCTCCAGGCTGCGGGCGAGGTCGGGGTTGCGCAGGATGTCGCCGGTGCGAGGCAGCTGGCCGTCGTGGAAGAACACCTTGCGCGTGCCCTCCCACGTGCCCAGGTGGTCGCGCTCGGTCGCGAACACGCGCGCGAGCGTCTCGCCCACGGGAAATCCGCGCCGCGCCAGCCCGACGGCCGGCGCGATCAGCGTGTCGCGCTTCATCGTGCCGTAGTGGTCGAGCGCGTACGTGAGGCCGGCCACGGTGCCGGGCACGCCGATGGCGGCCTGGGTGAACAGCGACTTGTCGGTGATGACACGGCCATCGGCGTCGACGTACATGTCGCGCGTGGCGCCGGCCGGCGCGGTCTCGCGGAAGTCGATGGCCGTGTCCTTGCCCGTCTTGCCGTCGTGCAGGACCATGAAGCCGCCGCCGCCGATGTTGCCGGAGTTGGGCAGGGTCACAGCCAGCGCGAACCCTACCGCGACCGCGGCGTCCACCGCGTTGCCGCCGTGCCGCAGCACGTCCACGCCCACGTCGGTGGCCAGGCCGCTGGCGGAGCTCACCATGCCGTGCAGCGCATGCACCGGATGCCGGATGGTGTCGTCGAGGTCGTAGTTGATGACGCCGGTGGCGGCGGGCGGCTCCTGCGCGCCGGCGGCCAAGGACAGCGCGGCCGCGGCCGCCAGCGCTGCCGCGAGAGACGCGGCGGGAACGAGGCGGCGCAGGGGCCGAGCGACGAGCGGGGACGAAGCCATGGGTGTCGTTGTCGTGCTGGAACGGTGCGGCCGATCGTAGTGCCGTCGCGCTGTTCGCGTCAGGAAATCGAACGATAGCCGTGGTGCAATACGGCCATTGCCGACCGCCTCTTCCCATCCGGAGCCCCGCCTCATGTCGACTCGCCTTCCTCGTCTCCTCGCCGTCGCGGCCAGCCTGGCCGCCGCCCTGCTCGCGCCCGCCGCCCACGCGGCGCCGGAGCCCAAGGTGCTCAACATCTACAACTGGTCTGACTACATCGCCGACGACACGTTGAAGAACTTCGAGAAGGAGACGGGCATCAAGGTCAACTACGACAACTACGACACCAACGAGATCCTGCACGGCAAGCTGGTGGCGGGCAAGACGGGCTACGACATCGTGGTGCCCAGCGCCCACTTCGCCAAGGTGCAGCTCGAGGCGGGCCTGTTCCAGAAGCTCGACCGGAGCAAGCTGACCAACTGGGGCAACCTCGACCCCGCGCTGCTTCAGCTGATGGCCAAGGTGGACCCGGGCAACCAGTACCTGGTCGACTGGCTGTGGGGCTACATCACGGTGGGCATCAACACCGGCAAGGTGAAGGCCGCGCTCGGCGGCCTGCCGATGCCCGAGAACCCGTGGTCGCTGCTGTTCGACCCGAAGTACGCCGACAAGCTCAAGGGCTGCGGCGTCAGCTTCCTCGACTCGCCGTCCGAGGTGCTGCCCATCGCGCTGGGCTACGTGGGCAAGCCGGCCTACAGCCACACGGCGGCCGACTACGCGCTGGCCGCCGCGATGCTCAAGAAGATCCGCCCCGACGTCTCTCGCTTCTCGTCGTCGGGCTACATCAACGACATGGTGGCCGGCTCGGTGTGCGCCGTGCTCGGCTATTCGGGTGACATCAACATCGCCCGCGCCCGCGCCATCAAGGAAAAGAACGGCAACGATATCGTCGCGTTCGTGCCGAAGACGGGCTCCACGCTGTTCTTCGACTCGATGGCCATTCCGGCCGACGCGCCGCACCCGCAGAACGCGCTGTTGTTCATCAACTACATCCTGCGCCCCGAGGTGCACGCGTCGCTCACCAACAAGGTGTTCTACGCCAATCCGAACAAGGCCTCGCTGAAGTTCGTGCAGAAGGACGTGGCCACCAACCCGAGCGTGTTCCTCAAGCCCGACGACCTGGCCCGGATGACCGTGCCCGACTCGCTGCCGCAGGACATCAAGCGGGTGCAGACGCGCGCGTTCACGTCGTTCAAGACCGGCCAGTAACACTGAACTGGGGCGGTCCGAGGGCTCTGATCGGGCTTTGGAAAGGCGCGGTCCTGCCTACGATCGGAATGCGGTGAATGCCTTCGTGGCCGGCATCGCGTCCGACCCATCAGGAACCCGCCATGCGCATCCAAGCCAACCCCACCGCCGCGGCCACGCTGCCGGCCGCGCCGACGAAGTCCACCCGCACGCCGCACGCGCCGGCCAGCAAGTCCGCAGCGACCACCCCCGCCGCGGCCCCGGCCGCGACCGCCGCCACGGCCAGGCCTGCCGCCGCCGCCAGGCCGACGGCCGCGGCGGCCGCTCCGGCCGCGCCCCCGCCCAGGGCCGCCACCGCGGCCCAGGCCGCCGAGGTGGCCGCTGCGCCCGAGACCTACGGCGGCGCCGGCAGCCTGCTCGACGCCCACGCCTGAGATCGACTCCCGGAAGGGGTCTTTGACCTCGGGCATTGGACTATCGGCCGGGCTTGCCTAAGCTTGCGCGTTCCAACACCAGGGAACGCCTGCCATGCGCGTCGCGATCGTCACGTTCGACGGCTTCAACGAGCTCGACTCCTTTGTCGCGCTCGGCCTCATCAACCGGCTGCGAACCTCCGGCGTGCACGCCGAGATCACCAGCCCCTCGGCGCAGGTCACGTCGATGAACGGCGTCACCATCACCGCGCAGCAACCGCTCGAGTTCGTGCTGGACGCCGACGCCGTGCTGTTCGGCAGCGGCATCTACACGCGGGCCATCGCCGAGAACGCGGCGCTGATGGATCGCATCGTGCTCGATCCCACGCGCCAGCTCATCGGCGCGCAATGCTCGGGCACGCTGTTGCTGGCGCGGCTGGGCATGCTGGGCGATGCGCCCGCCTGCACCGACCTCACCACCAAGCCCTGGGTGGTGGAGGCCGGCGTGCGCGTGGCCGACGAACCGTTCATCGCCCGCGGCCCCATCGCCACGGCCGGCGGCTGCATGGCGTCGGCCTACCTCGCCACCTGGGTGATGTGGCGCGCCGCGGGTCGCGAGGCCGCGCGCCAGGCGCTGCACTACGTGGCGCCGGTGGGCGAGAAGGAGGCATGGGTGAACCATGCGCTGAAGGTAGTGGGCGACCAGCTGGGCGAGTCGGCACCGGCCTGAGGGGTCTGGCATTGCCGCCGAGTACGGCGGGGATGCCAGACCCCTTGCGTCGCGCCCCTTGCGTCGTCGTTTGCCCGCGTGGATCCTGCGACTTCGCGCAGGATGACGGCATCCCTGCGCGCAACCC
>JACMOG010000233.1 GCA_014378125.1 Vitreoscilla sp.
AGCGCGCTGTCCGGGGTGGGCAGCGCCGGCCTGACGATCACCGTGGCCTCCGCCAGCTACAACGACACCCTCGTCTTCGATGCCGGCACGGTGGTCACCACCGACGAATCCAGCGCGAGCGGCACCACGTCGATCACGGCGTCCGGCGCGTTCACGTCGCACTCGCTGGGCGGCCACGTCACCATCGCCACGCCGACGCCGATCGTGCAGGCCGATGCCGATGCCTACCCGGGCTCGGGCGTGATCCGCGTCACCGGCGCCTCCGGCAGCACGCTGCTGATCACCGTGCTGAGCAATTCGCAGGTGCAGCTGCAGCTCGACGCCAATGGCGACGGCACCTACGCGAGCACGACCTCGGTCGCGTGGACCACGCTGGTTCCCTGACCGGCGCCACGCGGGCGCGCGTCACTCGATGACGCCGTCCTTTCTCAGCGCGGCGATTCGCGCGGCGGAGACGCCGGCCTGCGCCAGCACGTCGTCGGTGTGCTGGCCCAGGCGCGGCGCAGCATGGCGCACGGCGCCGGGCGTGCCCGACAACTTGGGCACGATGCCCGGCGCGGCGATGGTGCCGCCGCCCATCGCGGGGATGCGTTCGATGTTGCCGCGCGCGGCGTAGTGCGCGTCGTGCGCGATCTCGGCGATCGTGTAGATGCGGCTCGCGGGCACGTCCGCGTCGCGCAGGCGCTCCAGCACCTCTTCGAGCGCGTGCTGCGCCGTCCACCCGCCGATGGCCGCGTCGATCTCGGCGGCACGCCGTGAGCGGCCGTCGTTGGCGGCCAGCGCCGGGTCGTCGGCAAGATCCTTGCGGCCGATCAGGCCCATCAGGCGCTTGAAGATGCTGTCGCCGTTGCCGGCCACCAGCACCGCCTGGCCGTCCACGCAGGCGTAGGCGTTCGACGGCGTGATGCCCGGCAGGGCGCCGCCGGCGGGGCGGCGCACCTCGCCGAAGGCGTCGTACTCGGGCAGCAGGCTCTCGGACAGGTTGAACATCGCCTCGTAGAGCGCGAGGTCGATGCGCTGGCCCTGGCCCCCGCGCGCGTCACGCGCGTACAGGGCCAGCATCACGCCGAGGGCGCCATGCACGCCCGCCACCGTGTCGCCCAGCGAGACGCCGCTGCGCACCGGCGTGCGGCCCGGCTCGGCGTTGAGGTAGCGCAGGCCGCTGAAGGCCTCGGCCACGGCGGCGAATCCGGGCTCCGACGCGCGCGGCCCGGTCTGGCCGAAGCCCGACAGGCTCAGCATCACCAGGCGCGGGTTGAGCGCGTGCAGTGCCTCCCAGCCCAGGCCCCAGTCGTCCATGGCGCCGGGACGGAAGTTCTCGATGAGGACGTCGGCGTCACAAAGCAGCTCGCGCACGAGGGCCTGGCCCTCGGGCACGCGCAGGTCGATGCACACCGACTCCTTGTTGCGCGACTGCGCATCCCACCACACCGAGGTGCCCTCGCGCAGCTTGCGCCACTTGCGCAACGCGTCGCCGGTCTTCGGGGGCTCCACCTTGATGACGCGCGCGCCGAAGTCGGCCAGCGTCTTTGCCGCGAAGGGGCCGGCGATGAGCTGGCCCAGTTCGACGACCTTGATTCCTTCGAGCACCTGCATGGGCGACTGCCTCCGGTTCGCTGGAGGCCATTGTGCGCATGGGAAAGCTCAGTCGGATTGCCGGTCTCGCCAAGAGACCGTTCGCGCCAGGTGAAAGCGGCGCATTGGCCGGGGCGAGGCCCCGGCGGCGGGATATCAGGCCGCCTGCAGGTTGCCTAGCATCGACGCGTGCACCTTCACCAGCATCTCTTCGCCGGCGGCGGTCAGGCGCAGGTTGCCGCCGTTCCATTGCAGCCAGCGCATCGCCACGAAGCGGTCGATGGTCTGCTCCGGGATGTCGCAGGCGCGGCGGCGCGCCAGGGCGTCCACCGTGGCAAGCAGGGAGTCCTGCAGCGCGGTGTTGATCTTCGACAGGGCGGTGGCGGTCTTCATGGTCGTTCCTTCAGCGTTGAGCGAACGATACCGACCGCCACTGTCGACCACCGTAGTCGTCGGCACTGTTCCCGTGTAGGACAGCGCCGACTCGACAATTCAGTGCAAGCCGGGGTCGCTTTCGCGGGCCGCCTTCATGGCCGCCTCCCACACGCGCTTGGGCAGGTGCCCGCGCAGGCGCTCGACCAGCAACTCGGCGATCTCGTCGTTCACCTGGTGGCCCACGTGGGGGATCACGTCGGCGGTGACGTCGGCGCCGATCGCCACCAGGTGTTCGGCCGCGTCCACCGTGAAGCCGTAGGGGATCACCGGGTCGGCCTTGCCGTGGAACATGTGCACGGTGGTGGCGGCGTTGGGGCTCTCGGGCAGGCGCGCGAAGCGGCCGGCGATGGAGACGACCCGACCGGCCAGCGCCGGCCGGTCGCGCGTGGATTCGAGCGCCATGATGCCGCCCTGCGAGAAGCCGATCAGCGCCACCGCGTCGGTGCCGACGCCGGCTTCGCCCTGCCAGCGCGCCACGGTCTCGGCGAAGGCGGGCAGCGCCTCCTCCACGCGGGCGGGGCGGTTGTCCTCGCTGATGTCTTGCACCGAGAACCACTGGCGCCCGTTGCCCGAGTCGGCGGGCAGCGGCGCGGCGATGCTCACGATGAACGCCTCGGGGAATTCCTTGGCCAGTACCTGGCCGAGCGGCACCAGGTCCTGGGCGTTGGCGCCCACGCCGTGGAACAGCAGCATCAGTTGCTGGGCCGGGCCCTGGGGGCGGGCGACGATGACGGAGTCGGACATGGCGTTCTCTTCGGGATCGGTGGGTCGATCCCGGATTGGATCACGCCGAGGCGAAGTTCGTCAGACGCCCGTGGAGGCGAACTGGGCGTGCACGTCCTCGCACCAGGTCTCGAGGTCGGCCTCGTTCATGCCGAGGGCCGCCAGCGCGATGGCGCCGCCCTTGCTCCACTCGATGTGGCGGTTCAGGCCCTGGTAGCGCTGGATGATGGTCTCGCACACCAGGCCGAGCGCCACCAGCTCGCGCACCTGGGGCGGCATCGGCCCCATCCAGGAGCTGTATTCGTGGTGCAGGCGCGTGGCCAGCACGGCGGTCTGCGACACGCCCCAGGTGCGCGCGGTGAGCGCGCCCACCAACGCGTGGTCGACCCCGTGGATGGACTGCTCGAGCGCGGTGATGCTGCCCTCGTGCACGTTGCATCTTGCCAGCGTGGTGACGTAGCCGTTCCTGCCGGGAAAGCGCTGCAGCAGGATGGCGATGCCCAGCTCCACGAACAGGCCGTAGGTGTGGGCCAGCGCGGGCGGCACGACGCGCCGGGTGCGCGCCAGGTAGGTCATGGCGCGGGCGCGCTTGGCCGACACGTCCCAGAAGCGGACGAAGCCCGGGCCGGTGGTGGGCAGCAGCTTGCGCAGCACGATCTCGGTGAAGATGGCCTGGCACTGGGCGAAGCCCAGCAGCTGGAAGGCCTGGTCGACGGTGTCGGCGCGGCGGCTCAGGCCCATCAGCGGCGAGTTGGCGTACTTCAGCAGCGCGGCGGACAGCGCCACGTCGGAGCCGGCGATGTCGGACACGCGCTTGAGCGACGGGTCGTCGCGTTCCAGCTCCTGCTGGAGGTCGATCAGCATCTGCGGCCGGGCCGGGATGCCGATGTCGCGGACGAGCGCCTGCAGCGCCTTCCCGTCGAGGTCGGCGAGGGCGAGCAGCTGGTCGCCGCCCATTTCGGGCAGTGAGGTAAGAGCGGAGGCATCCATGCGCGAGGGTTCCGTGTTGACTGATCCGTTGCGTGCTTATCGGCACTTCGGCGGAACAGTTGAGCGGGAAGTGCCACGCGACGGGCGCAAACGCAAGTCAGGCGGCGTCGACGGCTCCGCGAATATGCGCCAGGGCGGCCGGATCGTCCAGCGTCGTCAGGTCGCCCGGATCGCGCCCCTCGCACAGCGCCTGGATGGTGCGGCGGAGCAGCTTGCCGGAGCGCGTCTTGGGCAGGCCGGCCACGAAGCGCACCCGCGCCGGGCGCGCCACCGCGCCCAGGGTGTCGTCCACCCGCTTCATCACCTCGAGCTCCAGCGCACGCGCCAGCTCGGCCGTGGCGACGCGCGCCGGCTCGCGCGGCACCGCGAACGCCATGGCCACCTGGCCCTTGAGCGCGTCGGCCACGCCCACCACGGCCACCTCGGCGGTGGCCGGGTGGCCGGGGATGCTTTCCTCGGTCTCGCGGGTGCCCAGCCGGGGGCCGGCCAAGTTGATCACGTCGTCGGTGCGGCCCAGGATGAAGAAGTAGCCGTCGGCGTCGCGCACGGCCCAGTCGAAGGTGGAGTAGACCGTCCGGTTCGGCACGCTGCGCCAGTAGGTCTGCACGAAGCGATCGTCGTCGCCCCACACGGTCTGCATGCAGCCGGGCGGCAATGGGTACTCCAGCGCCAGCACGCCCTTCTGGTCGGCGCCCGTCAGCTCTGCGCCGGTGGTTTCGTCGAGCAGCACCGCGCGATAACCGAACATCGCCTTGCCCGGCGAGCCCAGTTTCGTGCGCGCTGGCTCCACGCCGTTCAGCAGCGTGAGGATGGGCCAGCCGCTCTCGGTCTGCCAGTAGTTGTCGATCACCGGCTTGCCGATCCCTTGCGTGATCCAGTCGGCCGTGGGCGCGTCCAGCGGCTCGCCGGCGAGGAACAACGCGCGCAGCGACGCCAGGTCGTGCTTCTTCAGCAGCGCCGGATCCTGCTTCTTGAGCACGCGGATGGCGGTGGGCGACGAGAACATCACCGACACCTTGTACTTCTCCACCAGCCGCCACCAGATGGCGCCGTCGGGCTCCTTGCCGAAGCCCTGCGTGGGAAGGCCCTCGTACATGAGCGTGGTCATGCCGCCGATCAACGGACCGTAGACGATGTAGCTGTGGCCCACCACCCACCCGATGTCGCTGGTACAGAAGTACGTCTCGCCCGGATGGCCGTCGAAGATCGCCGGGATGGAGGCGGCCAGCGCCACGGCGTAGCCGCCCGTGTCGCGCTGCACGCCCTTGGGCTTGCCGGTGGTGCCCGAGGTGTAGAGCGTGTAGCTGGGATGCGTGGCGTCCACCCAGGTGCACGGCACCTGTGCCTGCGCGTGACGCGCGCGCAGGTCGGCCCAGGCCATGTCGCGGCCCGCGACGACCGCCGACGGCGCCAGGCCCCGATCCACCATCACCACCTTGGCCGGCTTGTGCGCGGCCAGCCCGATGGCCTCGTCCAGCAAGGGTTTGTAAGCGATCACCTTGCCGCCGCGCGAGCCGGCGTCGGCACTCACGATGACCGTGGGCCGCGCGTCGTCGATGCGCGTGGCCAGGCTGGCGCTGGCAAAGCCGCCGAACACCACCGAGTGGATCGCGCCCAACCGCGCGCAGGCCAACATCGCGAACGTGGCCTCGGGAATCATCGGCAGGTACAGCAGCACGCGGTCGCCCTGGCGCACGCCCAGCTCCTGCAGCGCCGCGGCCATCGTCATCACCTCCTGCAGCAGCTGCGACGTGCTCCAGGAACGCTCCTGGTCGACCTCGGTGGAGACCCACACCAGCGCCGCGCGATCCGGATGCGTGGCCGCGTGGCGGTCGACCGCGTTGTGGCACAGGTTGGTGAGTCCGCCCGGGAACCACTGCACGAACGGCGGGTTCGAGGTGTCGCATACGCGATCGAACGGCCGCTCCCAGTGGATGCGCCGTGCCTGCTCGCCCCAGAAGGCCTCGGGATCTTCCAGCGAATATCGGGTGAGCTCGGCGGCGTTCATGGGCATGCTGTCTCCGGCGGTTCGAGTTGTCTGCCGGATGGTGCCATGAAGCGTCGGGTCAGGCGCGAGGCACGGGATGCTCGCCGCGCAGCGCCGCCCATGCCAGGCCCCACGTGAGCAACGCGACGATGGCGACGCCGGCCAGCATGGGACGCGCGGTGCCGTCGACGACCAGGCCCATGACCGCGATGACGATCGCGCCGCCCACCATCTCCATCGTGCCCATCAGGGCCGAGGCGGCGCCCGCGATGTCGCCGTGGTTCTCCAGCGCCATCACCGACGTGGACGGAATGACGAGGCCCAGGAAGCCGAACCCGATCATCAGCATCACGATCAACGTCGGCAGGTTGTCGATGCCCGCCAGATTCAGCGCGGCGCCGGCGGTCATCGTCAGCGCGAAACCGGCGGCCGCCACCGAGACCAGTCGGCGCAGGCCGTAGCGAGCGCCGAGCCGGCCCGCGAGCTGCGAGGCGCCGATGAACGACGCGGCGTTGACCGAGAACGCCAGGCTGTACTGCCGCGGCGTGAGGCCGTAGTGATTGATCAGCACGAACGACGAGTTGGAGAGATAGACGAAGAACGCGCTGACGCCCAGCGACAGCACGCCCGCCATCGCCATGAAATGCGGGTCGCGCACCAGCAGCGCGAACGCGCGCAGGGTGCTGGCCACGCCGCTGTTGGCTCGGTCGACGGAAGGCCGCGTCTCTTCCAGCGCGAAAGCGGTCAGCGCGAGCCCCAGCAGGCCGATCATGGCGATCGCCCAGAAGATGACCGACCAGCCGCCCGCGTCGATGATCAGGCTGCCCACCACCGGCGCCAGGATCGGGCTGACGCTGAACACGAGCATCAGCAGCG
The DNA here is from genome assembly GCA_014378125.1 of Vitreoscilla sp. The sequence goes on from JACMOG010000233.1 coordinate 6,587, forward strand.
ACATCAGCCGCGCGGCTTCCGCGCCGGTGTGCAGGTCGCGCACCACCGCCAGCGTGATGACGCTGGGCGCGCCGCCGCCCAGGCCCTGCACCACGCGGAACGCCACCAGCCAGCCGATGCTGGGCGACAGCGCGCAACCGATGCTGCCGACGACGAACAGGCCGATGCCCACGTACAGCGGTGGCTTGCGCCCGAACATGTCGGAGGCCGGCCCGTAGGCGAGCTGGCTCAGCGCGAACGACAGGAAGAAGGTCATCAGGCTCAGCTGCACCTGGTGCACGTCGGCGTGCAGCGCACGGCCGATGGCCGGCAGCGCGGGCAGGTACATGTCGATGGCGAAGGGGCCGATGGCCTGCAGCAGACCCAGGACGAGCGCAAGGCGCAGGAAGTTGTGTCTCATGGAGCGGCGCAGTATAGAGACGCCGCGACGACAATGGGCGGGCCATGACCGAGGCCTTGCAAACCCTGTCCGACCTGCGCGCCGGCCGCCTCACCGGCGCGACGCGCCTCGACCTGCGCCACTGCCAGCTCGACGACTTCCCGCGCGAGATCTTCGCCCTCGCCGACACGCTGCAGATGCTCGATCTCTCCGGCAACCGCCTGCGTGCGCTGCCCGACGACCTGCCGCGGCTGCGCAAGTTGCGCATCCTGTTCTGTTCGAACAACCCGTTCGACTCGCTGCCCGCGGTGCTCGGGCGTTGCCAGCGGCTGGACATCGTCGGCTTCAAGGCCAACGCGATCGCGCACGTGCCTGCCGAGGCGATTCCGCCCGAC
>JACMOG010000234.1 GCA_014378125.1 Vitreoscilla sp.
GAGGCCGACCAGGCCGATCAGGAGGACGCCGCCGACGACATGGCCGACGACGCCTGGGCCGGCGGCTGGGACGGCGACGACGACCCCGAGGACGACGTCATCCCCGTGGACACCACTCGCTTCGGCGACAACGAAGTGTGGATGGTGGAGGAGGGTGGCGACGATGCTGACGACACCGGCGAAGACGGTGGCGGCGGGCTGCCGACGATCCGCACCACCAAGCGGACGGCGGGCAAGCCGGGGCAGAAGCCGCCGCGCCAGCCCGGCGACGACGACGACACCGTCTACTCCTTTGGCGGACTCCCGGTCGCGGCAATGTCCGTGCCCTGGCAGGCGCAGATCCTGTATCCCGGTGCGCCGCCCAAGCCGAACGACAAGCGTCCGGCCTGGCAGCGGCAGCATTACTGCGGCGGTGCGCTGATCGCCCCCCAATGGGTGGTGACCGCGGCCCACTGCATCGATCAGCAGGAAGTGGACTTGGGCTTCAAGGTGCGCCTGGGCGCACAGGACATCTCGAAGGGCGATGGGGTGCTGTACAAGATCGATCGCATCGTCAGGCACTCGCAGTACAACGCCGAGAGCAACGACGCCAGCAATCCGCCCAACATGTATGCCAACGACATCGCCCTGGTCCATCTCGTATCGGACGGTGCGCCGGTTCCGATTGACAGCCGTCGCATCCGCCAGATTCCGCTCAACCGCAAGCCGCTGCCGGACGCGGTGCCGGTCTCCGCGACGGGCTGGGGCGTCACCGGCAGCAGCGACAGCGCGAACACGATGAACGCGGTACTGCTACGGGTGGACCTGAAGGCGATGCCCAATCCCGTGTGCCAGCAGCGGCCGGGCTACGGCCCGCTGAAGATCAAGGGCACCGTGTTCTGCGCCTCCAACCCGACCAAGTCCACCTGCCGGGGCGACAGTGGCGGGCCGGTGATCCTGACCGACGGCACGCCGCTGCTGGTGGGGCTCGTCAGCTGGGGCAAGAAGGCTTGCGCGGGCGACGGCCGCCCGGGCGTGTACACGCGGATCGATCAATACACGTCGTGGATCGATGCCGCCATGAAACTGCCGCCGGGCCAAAACCACCTGCCCTGAGCCGGAACGAACAGGGCCGCCTCGCGGCGGCCCTGCGTGTTGCGCGCAACGATCGAAGGGCGTTAGCCGCCGACCTTGTCGCCGCCCGACTGCGGTGCGTCGTCGTTCTCGGTGGCGGCGGGAGCGGGCTTCGTGCCGACCTTGTCGCCGCCCGACTGCGGCATGTCGTCCGTTGCGGCCGGCATCGGCGCCGGCGGTTCCTCGCGTTTGCAGGCGGACACGCTCGCGCACAGCATGACCGCGACCAGCGCAAATTGAATGCGTTTCATAACAGACTCCTCCCCTTTGTCGCGGATGACTTCCGCGGCGCATTCTTGCACCACGTGCGGCCTGCCCACAATGCGGCGATCGGCGCGGCCGCCGCCCCGTGCTCAGGCGTCGAAGCCGAGCGACGCCAGCAAGGCCTTCATCCGGGCGTCCTGGCGCAGGGGATCGAGGAACGGGTCGTTGCGGGCATAGATCAGCCCCGAATCGCCGGCCTTGCGTGCGGCCTGGAGTCGCGCAATGGCGGTCTCGCGCTCGCCCCACTGCGCAAGCACTTGCCCCTGTTGGTAGAGCACGGCGTCGCCGCGTTCGGCGACGAGTTGCTGCATGGCCGCCGTCGAAGCCGCGGCATGGCCGGCGCGGTGCTCCGTGATCGCCAGCCCGGCCAGGCGGAAGTCGGCGCTCGGCTCCAGCGCGTAGGCGGCGCGGGCATCGTCGAGCTTGCCCAGGTTCACCAGCGCGTCGCCGATGAGGGCATGCGCGCGCGACATCTGCGGGTTCATCTGCAGCGCCTTGCGCAGGGGCGGCAGCGAGTCTTCGAACCGTCGCGCGGCGTAGGCGATCGTGCCGGCGGCGCGATGGATCAACGCGTTGAGGCGATCGCGCGACACCGCGCGTTCGATCGCCTCGGAAGCCTCGCGTGCCCGTCCGATCCGCGCGCAGTACTGCGCCCAGCGCGCCTGCACGGTGGCATCGCCTTGGCCCAGCCGGTTGGATTCCTCGAAAGGCACGCGCGCCGCGTGCGCATCCAGGCGGCCCTGGAAGAGCACGAAGCCGAGCATCGAATGTCCCCCGGCATAGGCAGGAGCCAGGGCCACCGCGCGTCGCGCCGCGGCGATGGCCTGGTCGTACATGGCGCCGTGCTTGTCGACGTCGGCGTACTGGTTGGCCAGGGTCGTTAGCGTGGCGGCGCGCGCTGCGTACGCTGCGGCGTACCCGGGGTCGCGTGCGATCGCCTCGTCGAACAGGTCCAGTGCGCGGCGCTCGGACGCCTCGTCGTCGCCGGTCTCGTACATGGCGCGGCCGCGCAGGTAGGTGTCGAACGCGACCACGTCCACCGTTCCACCAGACGCCGCGCGCTGGGCCTCGGGTGTCGCCGGGGAGGCGACCTCCGCGGCCATGGCCGCCGCGACCATGTTGGCGATCTCCTCCTGCACCGCGAAAACATCGTCGATCGGGCGCTCGAAGGTGTTCGCCCAGCGCGTGAAGCCGCTGCTCCCGTCCACCAGGTCGACCGCGACGCGCACTGCGTTGCCCGCCCAGCGCACGCTGCCATGCAACAGGAAGGCGACGCCCAGCTGTGCGGCGATCTGCACCGGGCTTTCGTCGCTCTTGCGAAACAAGTTCGACGAGGTCTTCGCCATCACCTTCAGGCGCTGGTTGCGCGCGAGCGTGGCGCGCAGCTCTTCCGAGAGGCCTTCCGAAAAATAGGACTTGCGCGGATCGCCGCTCAGGTTTTCGAAAGGCATCACCGCGACGCTGCGATCCCCGCCGGTCGGCGCGGCCGGGCCGAACCATCCCCGCCGCCAACCAATCGCCCCGGCCCCCGCCACCGCCACGACGGCCCCGGCTCCGGCCAGCAGCAGCCGTCGGCGGCCGGCGTCCGTGCGTGCGGGCGCAGGCTTTGCGAAGGGCGCAGGTTCGCGGCCCGCGAGCGGCATCACCGCACGCAGCACCGCCTGCAGCGAGTCGTCGGCGAGCCGACCACGGCTGATCTGCACGGGTATGGACTGGTACTGGCGGAACCCCAAGGGCGGATCGCTTCCGTCGAGCGACACCGGCACGAGCTTTTTCTGGTCGCGCCCCTGGGCTGCTTCGTCCAGCACCCAGTCCGATTCCAGCGAGTGCGCCGACCACAGGACCACGACCGCGTCGCTCGCATGCAGCGCCGTCTCGATCGCCTTCGCAAACGCGGCACCGCCTTCGATCTGTGCGTCCCACCAGACCTCGAGCCCCGACTGTTCCAGCGCATCTGCCACCACCCGCGCGCTTTCGCGATCGGCGCGGGAATAGCTGAGGAAGACGCGCGAGCGACGTTGTACGCCCGACTCGCCCTCCCCGCTGGACATGCTGGTCACCGTAGCGTGATCGTGGACTTCAGCATAACCCACGCGAGATGTTGGCGTACCTGGCGGCCATTGTCTGTCGGCCTCGCGGGATGCGATAAAGGGAACGCCGGCGCCTTCCCCACGCGGCCCGCGCCCCATCAACCGGAGTCCTGCATGTCCAGTTCCAGTCTTCCGCTTTCCACCGGCGCCACGATCCCGACGCTCGGCTTCGGCACCTGGCAGATCCCCGACGGCGCGCCAGCCTACGACGCCACTGCGGCCGCGCTGCGCGCCGGCTATCGCCACGTGGACAGCGCGCGGGGCTACAGCAACGAGGCGAGCGTTGGACGCGCGGTGCGCGACAGCGGGTTGTCGCGCGGCGAGGTGTTCGACACTTCCAAGCTGCACGCCGAAATCAAGGACCACCGCCAGGTGCAGGCCAGCTTCGAGGAGACCATGCGACAGCTCGCGCTGGACTACGTGGACCTGTACCTGATCCACGCGCC
>JACMOG010000235.1 GCA_014378125.1 Vitreoscilla sp.
CAGCGAGGCACTGAACGCGTTCACGGCGCTGAGGCGTTGAGACGGCCCGTCACGCCGGCGTGGATCCTCAGCCGAACTTCGCCGCCAGGTCCACGCTGTCGCGTTTCCCCAGCGCATCGAAGTTCCGCGCCAGCCACTGCCCGCCGCTCTCGCGGCCGAGCTGGTGCAGCGTCTCGAAGAACTTCGCGTTGACCGCCAGCCGCGTCTCGCCCGCCAGGTGTTCCAGCGCCGGGCCGCCCTCGATCAGGTGGAAGCGCGCCGGCGGCTCCTCGGCGCGCAACGCGCGCGGCAGCCAGCGTTGCCAGGGCCGCGGTTCTTGTCGCGCGCGATCGCGCACCAGCGCCTGCATCTCGCGCCGGAAGGCCGCGCTGAAGGCGATCTCGGCCACGCGGGCATGCAACTGGCGCGCCGTGTCGGTGGGCTGTGACGGCGCCCATTCCAGCGGCGACAACAGCACCAGCAAGGTGTCGCGCGCCCGGCCGCCGTGCAGCAGCGGAAACACCGCGGGATTGGCCGCGTAGCCGCCGTCCCAGTAGGTACGGCCGTCGATGCGCGGCGCGTGGAACACCGTGGGCAGGCAGCCCGAGGCCAGCACCGCGTCGACGCTCAGCTCGTTCGCGCCGAACACGCGCAGCCGGGCCGAGTCGGCGTCGGTGGCCGCCACGAACAGGCGGAACGGCGAGTTCCGTCGCAGGCCGTCGAAGTCCACCTGGTCGATCAGCAGTTCACGCAGCGGGTTGACGTCCAGCGGGTTGAACTGCGCCGGCGTCACGTAGTGCGCCCAGGCCATCCACAGCTTGACCATCGGCGCCAGGTGGACGCCGCCTTCGAGGTCGTGGCGCGTCACGTCCATCGGCATCGTGTCGGCCAGCGCCGTCCAGAACCGGCGCAGCGCGGCGCGCGCGCCGTCGCGGCCGCCGGCCATCCAGCCCTGTGCCAGCACCACCGTGTTCATCGCGCCCGCGCTGGTGCCGCTGAGGCCGTCGAACGCGATCCGGCCGTCCTCCAGCAACGCGTCCAGCACGCCCCAGGTGAAGGCGCCGTGCGCGCCGCCGCCTTGCAGCGCGAGGTTCAGCAGCCGCGGGGCGGTCATCGGTGGCGCGAGGGTCGGTGCATGCGTCCCATCTTCGACGACGCGCGTGTGCCCGCGGCTTTGTTCGGGTATTTCCGTGACGTGTGGCCTCCATTCGCGCGTTGCGCAACACTAAGGTGGTTAACCCTGGATGGAAAACCCTTATCACCGAGCCCGATTCTTGCAAGGATCTGACATCTGATACGCTGCGCCCCGCGTTGGTGCAATGAAAACAATGGGAACGTCGATGTTCGTCTCCTTCGTCCGGTGTGTCGTGCCGGCGATCGCCACCAGTCTGGCCGTGGCCAGCGTGCAGGCCCAACCGGGCGGCGCCAATGGGCCGCAAGTGATGGGATGGGTGCCGGCCTACGGCATCGAGGCCGCCAACAAGGCGCTTGTCGCCTCGCCGGCCATCGGCCAGGCCATGACGCGCCTCGGCCTGCAGTTCTGGAACCCCAGCGTCGACGGCAAGGGCCTGGTCTTCGCGCCGGTGGACGCCAGCGGCCGCCCCGTGACCGCGGCCGACGTCAGGCAACTGCAGCACTGGGCGCGCAGCCACAACGTGCAGCCGCTGCTGACCGTCTACAACAACTCGCAGGTGATCAACCGCTGGGACTGGCCGCTCGCGCGTCGCGCGTTCGCCGAGCATCCCGACGAGTTCAGCGCCGCCCTGGTGGCGGCCGTCGACAAGTGGGACCTGGACGGCGTCGACCTCGACCTGGAAGGCGAAGGCGACTTCACCGCCGACCGTCCGGTCTACGCGTCTTTCGTCCACCAGCTGGCCGCGGCCCTCAAGGCCAAGGGCAAGATCCTCACGGTGGACAGCTTCCACAGCCCCTGCGACAACGCCCCCAACATGCGCTGGTGGAGCGACTGGGCCGGCGACGTCGCCACCATCCACTCGATGGGCTACGAAGACCTGTACGAAGGCAGCAAGGCCACGTTCACGCCGGAGGGCAAGCCCGTGTGCGAAGGCGGCGCCACCCTGTTTCGCTACAGCTGGCAGCAGGACTGGGGCATGAAGGCCGGCTACCGGCGCGACCAGATCGTGATGGGCATGCCCACCTGGGTGGATGCCTGGGGCTCCGGCGGCATCGGCCCCAACGTGGTCGACCACCTGCGCGAGGTGCGCGCCCTCGGCGCCGGCGTGGGCCTGTGGGACATGCAGCTGGCCGCGCCCGGCTGGACGAAGCCCGCCACGTGGGACGCGGTGCAGGCGCTGCGCCGCCCCGGCGCCGCGCTGGCACGGCACTATCAGCCGATCACCGATCGGGCCGCGCACGTGAAGAGCAACGACACGATGAGCGTGTCGGAACGCACGTCGGCGACGGCGCGCTAACGCGCGGCGATCAGCGACGATCGTGGTCGTGGTCGTGGTCGTCGTGACCATGGTCGTCATGGCCATGGTCGTCATGGCCGTGGTCATCGCGACCGCGTCCATGGTCGTCGAAGTCGCGGCGGTCGTGGTCGTGGCCGTGGCCGTGGCCATGCTGCGGGCCCGGGCCGTAGCCGTGCTCGCGATCCCAATGGTCGTAGCGGTGGTCGTGCGGGTAATGCTGCACGTAGCGGTCGTGCACCCATTGCTCGCGCACGAAGTACACCGGCTGGCCACAGGCGCCATAGGCGGCGCAGTGGTGCGCCCAGTCGTGCTGGTGGGCTTCCGGCACGTACAGGTAGATCGGGCGCTGTTGGATGGCCACCGGCGAGGGCGCGATGATCATGGGCTGCGCGTAGACCACGGGCGGCGCCACGAAGGCGACGCCGGCGCTCGGCGCGCCGATGTCGACGCGGCCGTACACGCCCGGCACGTTGAGGTTGATGCTGGCGCCGATCGACACCTGGGCCTGGGCGGCACCGCCTGCCAACGCGAGGAGGGCGGCGGCGGCGAGCTGGAGGTGGATCTTCTTCATGGGGTCATCCTTTTTCGGGAACGCTCACCGCTTTCGGCAAGCTTGCAGATTCAACGTGAAGCGTCGACGTGACGTTGACGGTCGAGACGTAATCGATCTTTACAAACGTCCGCATCCGCCCGCCTCGGCGTCCCGTTGAACCGGAAACTAGCCAATCTCATCGGTTTGTGCGAGAATCGCGGGTTCGACCCCTTACAGCTTTAAAGACCGGATCCAATCATGGGCAACAAGATCGTTACCGAAGCCGACCGCAAGGCCACCCCGCGTCCGGCGCTGCCGATCGGCGTGACCGCCACCACCGGCAAGGGCCAGAAGCGCAGCCTCGAGCGCGGCGCCCACACCCGCAGCAAGAAGAACCCGGGCAAGCGCGCTCGCCAGGGCTGATCGATTCAGGGCCGGCCGTTCGCGGCTGGCCTGGAATGTGTCTGCGCCCCGCGCCGGACACCGTCGTCGATCCCGCACCAGATGCGTGACCAGGAGCCTTCGGGCTCCTTTGTTCGTTCTGCCGAAACGCGTCGCGTTGCGGTCCAGTTCTCGGTCGCTCGCTGAGAATCTGCTCAATGCTTCGAATCACCGAACTGCGCCTGCCGCTCGATCACGCCGAGGACGCCCTGCGTCCCGCGATCGTGGCGCGCCTGGGCATCCTTGACGCGGACCTGGCGTCGTTCACTGTCTTCAGGCGCAGCTACGACGCGCGCAAGAAGACGGCCATCGTGCTCATCTACACCGTCGACTGCCTGCTGGCCGTCGACGAATCGGCCGTGCTCGCGCGCTTCGCGGGCGATCCGCACGTGCGGTTGTCGCCCGATACCAACTACCGCTTCGCGGGCCAGGCCGCCGACGGCTTCTTCGAAGGCGCC
>JACMOG010000236.1 GCA_014378125.1 Vitreoscilla sp.
CCACAGCAGCACGTCGAACACGTGGGCGGTGCCGGCCTCCTGGAGCTCGGCGCCCGCGCACAGGCACAGCCCGCCGTCGATCGCGTGTTCAGGCATGGGCCTGCAGCCAGGCCGACAGCTCGGCCACGCTGCCCGCCACGAACAGCGGCGAGTGCGTGGCGAACTCGGCCACCGCGTGCGCGCCGTAGGTCACGGCGACGCTGGGCGTGCCGGCGTTGGCCGCCAACTGCAGGTCGTGCGTGGTGTCGCCGATCATCAGCGTGCGATCCGGCGTGGTGCCGAACTCGTGCATCAGCTCGTCGAGCATCAGAGGATCGGGCTTGGAGCGCGTCTCGTCGGCGGGGCGCGTGCCGTCGGACAGGCCCTTGAGCTCCACCGAGCGCAAGGCCTCGTCCAGGCCCGCGCGGCTCTTGCCGGTGGCCACGGCCAGCCAGTGGTGGCGCGCCTTCAGGGCGTGCAGCATGTCGAGCGCGCCAGCGAACAGGCTCAGGTCGTGCTGGCGCGCGAGGTAGTGGAAACGGTAGCGATCCACCATCTGCGGGATCTGCTCCGGCGTGATGTCGGGCACCGCGTGCTTCATCGCCCCCTGCAGGCTCAGGCCGATCACCCACGAGGCGCGCTCGTCGTCGGGCACGGGCAGCCCCAGGTCGCGGCAGGCGGCCTGCAGGCTGTGCACGATGACGGCGGTGGAGTCGTACAGCGTGCCGTCCCAGTCGAAGACGACGAGGTCGAAGCGGCGCGGGCGGTCGGGGGAATCGGTCATGGCTTCTCGAGTGCCGCCACGAGGGCGGCGCATTCGGGCGGCAGCGGCGCGACGAGCTCGAGCCGGGCACCGCTGGCGGGATGGTCGAAGGAAAGCTGGCGTGCGTGCAGGAACATGCGCTCGAAGCGCACGCCCGGCACGGACTCGCCGCGGGCGAAGCGACGGTTGAGCGCGAAGTCGCCGTACTTGTCGTCGCCCACGATGACGTGGCCCGAGTGCTGCAGGTGCACGCGGATCTGGTGGGTGCGGCCGGTCTTGATGGTGACGTCCAGCAGGGTGGTGTCGGCGAACTGCCTGGCGATGCGCACCAGCGAGATGGATCGCTGGCCGTCGGGGTGGTCGTTGGCCACCGGATAGACGCGCCGCTCGCCCCCGGCGTCCTCGGTCTTGTGCAGCGCCACGTCGATCACCTTCAACTTGGCCGGCCAGCGACCCACCACCAGCGCGGCGTAGGTCTTGCCGGTCTCGCGGGCGCGGAACTGCTCCTGCAGCGACAGCAGCGCGCTGCGCTTCTTGGCCAGCAGCAGGATGCCCGACGTCTCGCGGTCGAGCCGATGCACCAGCTCCAGGAACTTCTGCTCGGGCCGCGCCCGGCGCAGCTGCTCGATGACGCCGAAGCTCACGCCGGAGCCGCCATGCACGGCGGTGCCGGAGGGCTTGTCGATGGCCAACAGGTACTCGTCCTCGAACAGGATCGGGAACTCGCGCGGCGGGGCGGCGTCGGCGGCCAAGGCGGGCGCGGACATCCGCACCGGCGGCACGCGCACCTGGTCGCCGCCGGCCAGCTTGGTGTCGGCGGACGCGCGACCCTTGTTCACCCGCACCTCGCCCGAGCGGATGATGCGGTAGACGTGCGTCTTGGGCACGCCCTTGAGCTCGCGCAGGAGGAAGTTGTCGAGGCGCTGGCCGGCGAAGTCGGCGTCTACCGTGACGGTGCGGACCGCGGGCGCGGCCTCGGCGAGGACCGGCGTTTGAGCCGGCTGGCGTTTCGCCTCTATAATTGGCCGGACCACGTTAGCGACATAAGTTATTGATTTTCCAGAGTTTACCTGGGTAATCCACCAGACGGACCCCAAGTCGACCCTTTGAAACTCGACAACAAATAGACGTTGGCGTGGCGCCAAGTATCGAAAGAGACGCGGCAAACAGGTGATGCAACGCGCTCGGCGCCTCGACAGGCCGGTGACCACGAAGTGGCCCGGCGGCTGATGCAAAGACGCGGAAGAGCAACGACTCACGAACCGACCTGCATATCAACGCAGGCTGGAGATCAAGGTTTTCCAAGGTTGCCAGACGGATTCCCCTGCGGATTCCAGCTGGCAGCCGGTGTCAGATCCTTTGCAAATCGCAACGCATGGCGTTCGTTTCCCACCCCCACCCGACCCCGCCCCGCCACGCGGGCGAGATCGCACGGCCCTGGCCGGCGCCCGACGCATTCCCGCGTCGCGCCGCCGCCACCGCCCTGCACTCGTCCCCCGCCCGGGGCCGCCTGGTGCGTGGACTTGCAGGAGCGGCCCACGCCGTGACCGCAGGTGGCCTTCGGGAAACAATCCACGTCCGGCACCGCGAGGCCCAAGACTGACACCCCAGCGCCAACGCTGTTCAGGCCGGCCGCCTCGTTTCCGGGGCCCGGCGAACAGTCCAGGGCGATTCCTTCCATCGGTTCGGTTGTAGTTTCTCGTGCATCGGTAACGCGCTTCCCAGGCCCTGTCGACATCGGCCTGGGGCAAGCGCAGTGAAGCGAACGCTTCGCGTCGGCCCCTGGCCGCGCGGGGTGAAGAAGGAGTGCACGTGAAACGCATGCTCATCAATGCGACGCAGCCGGAAGAACGCCGGCTGGCCATCGTCGACGGACAGAAACTGCTCGATTTCGAAAACGAGATCGAGGGGCGCGAACAGCGCAAGGGCAATATCTA
>JACMOG010000237.1 GCA_014378125.1 Vitreoscilla sp.
GACAACATCGACCGCCTGCGGCGCATCGTCGACGACGTGATGGAGGCGGCGCCGGGCTCGCTCTCGCCGTCGCGCACGCTCGACGTCACGGCCGAGATCGCCAGCATCTGCAGCGAGTGGGCGCGCACGGTGGGCCTCGCGCTGGGCAGCGCGAGCCGCCTGCAGGTGCTGCTGCCCGGCGCGCCGGTGGGCGTGGCGTTCGACTCCGACCACCTGCGCCGCGTGCTGGTGAACCTGCTGGACAACGCGGTCCGCCACGCCAGCCTCGCCCCGGGCGGCGTGCGCCTCTCGCTCGAGCCCAGCGAGGACGGCGCGTGGGCGCTGCTGTCGGTGGCCAGCGACGGCGACCCGATCCCGCTCGAGGTGGAGCCCTACCTGTTCGAGCCCTTCCATTCCACGCGCAGCCGCGGCACCGGCCTCGGGCTGTACATTTGCCGTGAGCTCTGCGAGCGCCACGGCGCCCGGATCGATTTCCGGCGCCACGACGGGCGCCACTGCAATGTGTTCGAGGTGATGATGCCGCGCGAATCGCTGACGTCGGTCGAAGGCCGGCTGGTTCTATGACCAACACCGTGAATGCCGGCCAGGCCGGGGGCAGCGGTGCGGCCGCCGTCCACGCCAGCAGCGTGCTGGTGGTGGACGACGAGCCGGACCTGCTCACGCTCTACGAGCTCACCCTGCTGCGCGAGGGACTGGAGGTGGAGACCGCATCCACCGTCGCCCAGGCGCGCGAGATCCTGCAGTCGCGGGTGTTCCGTGCCGTCATCAGCGACATGCGCCTGCCCGACGGCACCGGCCTCGACCTGCTGCGCTGGCTGGAGGAGAGCGGCCGGCCCGAGAAGGTGATCGTCGTCACCGCCTATGGCTCGCCCGAGAACGCGGTCACCGCGCTGAAGGCCGGCGCGTTCGACTACCTCACCAAGCCGGTCGACCTGCGCCAGTTCCGCGCGGTGGTGGCCTCGGCGATGGGCCGCACGCGGGCCACGCCGCCGCCGCCGCCCACCGACGCCCAGCCGGCCGACCTGCGCGGCGATCCGCTGCGCCGCCTGGTGGGCGGCTCGGACGCGATGGCGCACGTGCGCGGCCTGGTGGAGAAGGTGGCGCGCAGCATGGCGCCGGTGCTGGTGCAGGGCGAGTCGGGCACCGGCAAGGAGCTGGTCGCGCGCGCCATCCACGACGTCAGCGCGCGTGCCGGCCAGCCCTTCGTGGCGGTGAACTGCGGCGCCATTCCCGAGACGCTGCTCGAGTCGGAGTTCTTCGGCGTGCGCAAGGGCGCCTTCACCGGCGCCAACGCCGACCGCGACGGGTTCTTCCAGGCGGCCAACGGCGGCACGTTGTTCCTCGACGAGATCGGCGACCTGCCGTTCGCGATGCAGTCGAAGCTGCTGCGCGCGATCCAGGAGCGCGCGGTGCGGGCGATCGGCGCCACCACCGAGCAGACGCTCAACGTGCGCATCGTCAGCGCCACGCACAAGGATCTCGCCTCCGAGGTGCAGGCCGGGCGCTTCCGCCAGGATCTGTTCTACCGCCTCAACGTGATCGACATCAAGGTGCCGCCGCTGCGCGAGCGCCTGGCCGACATTCCCGGCATCGCCGACGCGCTGCTCGCGCGCATTGCGCGCGAGGCGGGCGTGTCGCCCGCGCCGCGCCTGGCCGATGACGCACGCACCTTGCTCGCACGGTACGCGTTCCCGGGCAACGTGCGCGAGCTCGAGAACCTGCTGCACCGCGCGGTGGCCCTCAGCGACGGCGAGGTGATCCGCTCTCATGACCTGGCGTTGCCCGAGGCCTTGCTCGCCGACGCGCCCACGCGTGTCGCCACGCCGGTCGATCCCGACGCGGGCAAGATCGCGGCGGTGGTCGTCGACCATGTCGGCGAAGGCATGACGGTGGCCGAGGCGATGGGCGCGGGCGGGATGGCGCACGCCGACGCCGCGCCGCCCGCCGCCCAGGAGCCGGTGCCCGACGACCTGGCGCGCTACCTCGACGAGGTGGAGCGCACGATCCTCGTGCGCGCGCTCGAGCGCCAGAACTTCAACCGCACCGCCGCCGGCGCCAGCCTCGGGCTGTCGCTGCGGCAGATGCGCTACCGGATGGCGCGGCTCGGCATCACCGAGTCCGAGACGTCCGACCCGAGCTGAGCCCGCCCGTGGCCGGCGAGTGGGACGACGGCTGGTGGCGCGACGCCACGCGCGTGCCGTCGCCCAACTTCTCGGCGCGGCCGGCCGGCGCGCGCGTCGACACGGTGGTGCTGCACTCCATCAGCCTGCCGCCCGGCCAGTACGGCGGCGATGGCATCCGGCGGCTGTTCACCAACACGCTCGACTGGTCGGCGCATCCTTATTTCGAGACGATCCGCGGGCTCGAGGTGTCGGCGCACTTCGTGGTGCGGCGCGACGGCGAGGTGCTGCAGTTCGTCTCCATCGACGACCGCGCGTGGCACGCCGGGCGCTCCGCCTGGGGCGGTCGCGAGGCGGCCAACGACTGGTCGATCGGCATCGAGCTGGAAGGCCTCGAGGGCGACACCTTCGAGCCCGCGCAGTACGACGCGCTGCAGCGCCTGTTGCCGGCGATCGACCACGTTCAGGGGATCCGGCACGTGGTCGGACACGAGCACGTGGCGCCCGGACGCAAGATCGACCCGGGCCCGGGCTTCGACTGGCGCGAGCTCGCGGCGCGCCTGCACTGGGATGCGGCGCGCATCCCGCCCGCGGGGCCGCGGCAGAACTGACTCGCGCCCCACGCGAGCCCCGATCCATGCGGGTTGGCGCCACGCGATGCGGCGCCAGGCGAGCAGCCATGCGGGTCTCGATACGCGCGCCGCACAACCAGGCGGGCTGGCCGCGCGCGGCCTCGAAAAAAGGTCGCCTAGCGGCTGTCATCAGGATTTCTTCAAGTCAACCGTCACACTACGGGTAGTGCCTGAGAGGTTTTTTGACGCTACGTATAGCGTTGTCAGGACGTAGCTGCTACAGTGAATCATTCGGGTTTCCGAAGTAAAAAAACTCCAATGACACCCTCACTCGACGCGCTCCGCGAGGTTGGTACCGGCTCCCGCCGGAACCCTCCGCGATGCAGTGTCCGGTTCTCGGCCTCGCCGAGCGGGTAGTCCCAACACACGTCGTAGAACGCACTCGTTGCACAGCGAGTCGGGCTGCGGCTTTGTGTGTTGGAAATTGGAGTTCTGCACACGGTACTCACAAGTCATCCACAGGTTTTTCCAGTTTCCAGATAAAGCAAGAAGGGGTTCGACATGCAGGGAATCGCATCCACCGCCAATGAAACCGGCAGCCCGGCGCGCAGCGCGCCCGCGCAGACCGTCGCCGGCACGCACTCGGCCTACCAGGGCTATCAGATCCTCCGCCGCAACGGCGCCGTGGTCTCGTTCGAGCCCAGCAAGATCGCCGTCGCGCTGATGAAGGCCTTCCTGGCCGTGCACGGCACGCAGGGTGCGGCCTCGGCCAGCGTCCGCGAGACCGTCGACGGCCTCACCGAGAGCGTGGTGCGTGCGCTGCTGCGCTCGCGTCCGGCCGGCGGCACGTTCCACATCGAGGACATCCAGGACCAGGTCGAGCTGGGCCTCATGCGCGGCAGCCACCACGAAGTGGCGCGCGCCTACGTGCTGTACCGCGAGCGCCGTTCGCAGGATCGCCAGAAGTCCGGGCAGGTCGAGGCCAAGGTGGCCGAGCCCGAGCTGTTCGTCACCGACAAGGGCGAGCGCGTGCCGCTCGACGTGAAGCACCTGCACTCGCTGATCATGGCCGCATGCGCGGGCCTGGGCGCCGACGTCACGCCCGAGCCCGTGTTCGCCGAGACTCGCCGCAACCTGTACGACGGCGTGCCGATGGACGAGGTCTACAAGGCCGCCATCCTGGCCTCGCGCACCCTCATCGAGAAGGAGCCCGGCTACACGCGCGCCACGGCCCGCCTGCTGATGCACACCATCCGCCGCGAGATCCTCAACGAGGAGGTGTCGCAGGAGCAGATGGCCGAGCGCTACGCCGAGTACTTTCCCAAGTTCATCAAGCGCGGCATCAAGGCCGAGCTGCTGGACGAGAAGCTGGGCCAGTACGACCTGGCCAGGCTGGGCGCCGCGCTCGACCACTCGCGCGACATGCAGTTCGACTACCTCGGACTGCAGACGCTCTACGACCGCTACTTCCTGCACGACAACGACGAGCGCATCGAGCTGCCGCAGGCGTTCTTCATGCGCGTGGCCATGGGCCTGTCGCTGGGCGAGGTCGACCGCGAGGCGCGCGCCATCGAGTTCTACAACGTGCTGGCGACGTTCGACTTCATGTCCAGCACCCCCACGCTGTTCAACGCCGGCACGCGTCGCTCGCAGCTGTCCAGCTGCTACCTGACCACCGTGGCCGACGACCTCGACGGCATCTACGAGGCGCTGAAGGAAAACGCGCTGCTGTCGAAGTTCGCCGGCGGCCTGGGCAACGACTGGACCAACGTCCGCGCGCTCGGCTCCTATATCAAGGGCACCAACGGCAAGAGCCAGGGCGTCGTGCCCTTCCTCAAGGTCGTCAACGACACGGCCGTGGCCGTCAACCAGGGCGGCAAGCGCAAGGGCGCGGTCTGCGCGTACCTCGAGACGTGGCACCTGGACATCGAAGAGTTCCTGGAGCTGCGCAAGAACACCGGCGACGACCGCCGCCGCACCCATGACATGAATACTGCGAACTGGATTCCGGATCTGTTCATGA
>JACMOG010000238.1 GCA_014378125.1 Vitreoscilla sp.
CGAGATGAGCCTCACGGATCTGGGCATCACGCTGGCGTTGTTCTGCTTCTCGGCCTTCCTGATGGACGCCATCGGCATCCACGCCATCTTCGGCGGCTTCATCCTGGGCGCGGGGGTGCCGCGCGGGCGGTTCGCGGCCGAGCTGAAGAAGAAGGTGGAACCGCTGGCGGTGATCCTGCTGCTGCCGATGTTCTTCACCTACTCGGGGCTGAACACGCGTATGGACATGGTCAATTCGGGCTCGCTGGTGCTCATCGCACTGGGCATCCTGGTGGCGTCGGTGGTGGCCAAGGGCGGCGCCTGCTACCTGGCCGCGCGCCTGGCCGGCGAGGACAACCGCACCGCGCTGGGCATCGGCGCGCTGATGAACTCGCGCGGGCTCATGGAGCTGATCATCATCAACATCGGCCTGCAGAAGGGCATCATCGGGCCGGCGCTGTTCTCGATGCTGGTGCTGATGGCCATCGTCACCACCATGATGGCAAGCCCGCTGTTCGAGTTCGTGTACGGCCGCAAGGCGCGCGCCTCGGGCGAGCTGGGGGCCATCGGGTCGGACGACGCGGCGGCGTCCGGCGCCGCCTGAGCCCCCCTGTTGTGGGGCCGCGTCGCCTTGACTCTGCCCCGGCGGATCACTAAGGTGGCGCGGCACCGCAGGCCGCGCCGCCGCCCGGTGCTTCGCACCGAGGAGAGCCGCCTTGTCCATCCCCCGCGTCGCCGTCATCGCCGTCCATGGCGTGGCGGACCAGCAGCCCGGCGACACGATGCGCAGCGTCGTCGACCTGCTGGTGTCCTCGGCGCCCGCCGGCACGTGCTACAACGCCACGGCCACCGCCGACCTGACGCTGCGGGTGCCGCCGCTGGCGCCGCAGCCCCACGTGCAGCCGCACGCGGCCCGGGCCTCGCAGCCCACGCCGGAAGGCCAGGATCGGCCGCTGATGAAGTCGTTGCTGCAATCCACGCGCTCCGACTTCCAGACCCAGCAATGGGCCGCCGCGCCGCCCACCGGCGAGGATCGCGGCATCGCCGTCACCAACTACCTGCTGGCCAAGCACGTGCGCAACGGCGCCAGCCCGGAGACCTACGAGACGACGTGCATCTCGCTCGAGCGGCACGACCTGGGCTCGGCCGCGGCCACCGGAGGCGCCGGCACGGTGATCGAAACCGTGGAGGTCTACGAGATGTACTGGGCCGACCTGTCGCGCCTGTCGGGCTCGATGCCGCGCATCGTCTCGGAGCTGTTCACGCTGGTGTTTCGCCTGTCCAAGCTGGGCCGCGAGACGGTCGACGAGATGTGGGGCCAGCTCGCCCGGTCGCGCGACCCGCGCGCGCCCCACGCGAGCGCGTTCCGGCGCGCCTGGACCACCGTCGCGTGGTTGCAGATCGGGCTCGACTGGCTGTTCGTCAACGTGCTGGCGCTGCTGTTCATCCAACTTGCGCTGCTGGGAATCCTGCTGGTGCCCCCGGCGCCCGCCGGCACGGGCTACGACGCGACGCCCACCGCCGCCCTGACGCTGCGGGTGCCGCCGCTGGCACCGCAGCCCCACGTGCAGCCGCACGCGGCCCGGGTCTCGCAGCCCA
>JACMOG010000239.1 GCA_014378125.1 Vitreoscilla sp.
TCCTCGACGCGGTACAGCGCCAGAGCCCAGAAGTGCGGCGGCGTCCAGAGGAAGATGATCAGGCACATGATGAGCGCCTCGGAGCCCACCTCGCCGCGTGGGGCGGCCCAGCCGAGCACGGGCGGCATGGCGCCCGATGCGCCGCCGATGACGATGTTCTGCGGCGTCATCGGCTTGAGGATCAGCGTGTAGATGACCGCGTAGCCGATGAACGTGGCCAGCGTGAGCCACAGGGTGACGGCGTTGACCCAGGTGAGCAGCAGCACGGCGCCGGCACCGCACAGGACGGCCGAGAACACCAGCGTCTGCGTGTTGGTGAGCTCGCCCTTGGCGGTGGGGCGCCAGGCGGTGCGCGTCATGCGGCGATCGATCTGCTGCTCCACCAGGCAGTTGAACGCGGCCGCGGCGGCGGCCACCAGCCAGATGCCCGCGGTGCCGGCCAGCGTGGGCACCAGCGGCGGCCAGCCGGGCACGGCGAGAAACATGCCGATGACCGCGCAGAACACGATGAGCTGCACCACGCGCGGCTTGGTCAGCGCGTAGTACTGGCGCCAGCGCGACGGCGTTGCCGACGCGGGCGCGGGATTGGGAATCGGGACGGAACTCATGGGGAGGAGATTCGGGTTCTCTTGTTCAGGGCGGCGGCCACTTCGAAGCCGATGCAGATGACCAGCGCCGCGGCGCCGGCCGTGTGCGCCAGCGCGGCCAGAAGGGGCCAGCCCAGCACGTCGTTGGACAGTCCCGTCGCCAATTGGAGCACCACCAAGGCCGCCATGATGACAGCCCGGCGGCGCGCCGGGGGTCCGCGCGTCCAAAGCCGCGCCACCAGCCAGCCCATCGCGGCCACGAACGCGACGGCGAACAGGCGGTGTGCCCACTGGATGGCCACCAGCGCGGTCATCGCGATGGGCGCGCCATCGGCGCGCCGGCCCAGTTCGCGGGCGAAGGTGAAGCCCTCGCCCCAGTTCATGGCCGGCCACCACTGGCCGTTGCATCGCGGAAAGCCGGTGCAGGCCAGCACGGCGTAGTTGGTGCTGACCCAGCCGCCCAGCGCGATCTGCAGCAGCAGCGCCAGCGCGGCCAGCCACAGCGCCCCGCGGTCGCGCGCGCCACGCGGCGCGTCTCCGGCGCGCGCGGGCGCCTGAACCGCGAGCAAGGCCAACAGGCCCATGCCGCCCAGCAGGTGGCCGGTGACGATGGCCGGGTAGAGCTTCCAGGTGACGGTGAGCGCGCCGAACATCCCCTGCGCAATCACCCAGGCGAGCGTCACGCCCGCGAGCACCAGCGCGCGCCGCTCGCGCGCGCGGGCCGCGGCCACCCCCATCAGGATGATCAACGTGCCGAGCGCCATCGCGAAGTAGCGATGGATCATCTCGATCCAGGCCTTCTTCTCGGTGACCGGGCCATCGGGCGCAAGCGCCTGCGCATCGGCGATGTGCTGCGCCGCCGCCAACGGGCTGGACGTGGCGTAGCAGCCCGGCCAGTCGGGACAGCCCAGGCCCGAGTCGCTGAGCCGCGTGTAGGCGCCGAACACCACCAGGTCGAAGCACAGGAACAGCGTCAGCCCGGCGAGCGCGGCCACGCGTTGCGTGGGCGTCCTGTGGCGCAGGCCGCCACGCCACCACGCCACCATCAACACCACCGACACGATGGCCAGCGCGATCAACGCGAGGCCAGTCAGCGACGTCCAGTCGTGGCGCGAATTCACTTCGTATCCTTGGCCCGGTTCCACCAGGCCGACGCGCGCAGCAGCTTGTCGACGTCCTTCTTCAGCTTCACCGGGTCGGGATTGGCCGGCGTGCGCATCATCCAGTTGCCCAGGGGATCGACGATGTAGACGTGATCCTCCAGCGCGTGCCCCGCCTCCGGCTCGAGCCAGCGCGCCAGCGCCGTGCGCTCCACTCGGTAGACCGACACGGCGGGCCTGGCGGCGACGGCCGCGGCAAGCTGGGGCGGAATCGCCTCGGGGCTGTCGACCAGCCACACCTTGGCGATGCGGTCGCGCTCGGCGCCCATCATCTCGCGCAGCTGGCGCTGCAGGAACAGGTTGCTCTCGCACAGCTTGCCGCAGGTGGCCGGTGCCACGACGATCATCAGCCACTGGCCCTTCAGCGTGGTCAGCGGCACGGTGTGGCCGTCCATGTCCTGCGCCGGCACCTCCTCGATGGACGGCAGCGGACGCTGCGGCTCCACCAGCGTGGCGTAGTTCGTGCGGCCCTGCGGGCGGATCACGTAGTAGGTGAAGTACGACGCTAGCACCGGCAGCGCGCAGGCGAACAGGATCACCAGCATCGTGATGCGGCCGCGCCGGCTCTGCGCGGCCGAGTAGTCGCGCATCGGGGCGGGCGTGCCGTGGAGCGTGAAGGTCATGGACTCCGGGCCGGAGGCTTGCGGATCGTCGGACGGCGTCGGTTTCATCGGGGGCGTTGATCGTCGACGCGGGGGTCGACCGGGAAATCGGAATCGGAGGGCACGGGGCGGCGTGGACGAACGAATTGCAGCCACACCCACAGGCCCAGGAACGCGATGCTCATCGCGAACCACTGGACGGCGTAGCCGTAGTTGGTGGTGACGCCGACGCCGCCGTTGCCACTGGGCCAATCGCGGCGCAGGCCATCGGCGGCGTTGCCGGCGTTGGCGTCTTCCACCACGGTGGCCGGTCGCAGCGCCAGGCCGGTCTCGGCGCCGAACGCGGCCAGCTCGAGATTCTGCCGCACCGGGCCGCCGGCGCCGTGGCCGATGTCGATCCAGTGGGAGGGCCAGGGCGCGACGTGGCCGTGCAGTTGCACCGGCCCGGCGGGCGTGGCCAGCGCCGGCACCTTCAGGGGATCGGCGTCGTCGCGCGCCACCCAGCCGCGCTGCACGATCACCCCGCTGCCGTCCGGCAGCCGCAACGGCGCCATCACGTAGGAGCCGGGTCGCTCGGCCATCGTGCGGTTCATCAGGAACACGGTGCGCGCGGGAATCCACTCGCCCGTCAGCGCGATGTGGCGCTGCCATTGTTGCTCCGCCGTGGCGGCGTCGCCGGCCAGCCCGGCGCCGGCCATCGGCGGCAGCGCGCTGCGTTCGCGCACCAGCGCCTCGTTGGCCAGCTTGGTGTGGGCGCGCGACAGTTGCCACACGCCGAATCGCGCGGTGAGCGACGCGCACGCCAGCGCCACCACGAACCAGACGATGCGGGAACGCGTGGATCCGGCGCCGCTTCTCGGCGCGCCGGGAGGGGATGAACCCGCGGACGGCGGCGCGGGCTCGGTGGAATAATCGTTCGTCATGAAAATAGTGATCGTCGTCTTCTTGTTTCTCGTGCTGGCCGCGGTTGGCGGGGCGGGCTTCTTCATGCTGCGCCGCGATCCGAACGAGGCGGGGGCGGACAAGCGCATGGCCCGCGTGCTGGCCATCCGGGTGGGATTGTCCGTCACGCTGTTCCTGCTGATATTGCTGGCGTGGAGCCTGGGGTGGATCCACCCGTCGGGCATTCCCGTCGGCACCTGAAAACGACGACGCCGCCTGAGGGGGTCGAGGCGGCGTCGGCAGGATCGGGGTCAGGCATTGCCTGCGGGTACGCAGGAGATGCCAGACCCCTTCGGGGGACGCATCAGAGCCAGTAGACGACCACGTAGAGGCCCAGCCAGACCACGTCCACGAAGTGCCAGTACCAGGCCGCGCCCTCGAAGCCGAAATGGCGTTGGGGCGTGAAGTGGCCCTTCTGCAGCCGCAGCGTGATGAAGAACAGCATCAGCATGCCCACGAACACGTGGAAACCGTGGAAGCCGGTGAGCATGAAGAACGTGGAGCCGTAGATGCCCGACGACAGCTTCAGGTTCATCTCGGTATACGCCTCGTGGTATTCGAAGGCCTGGCAGCAGAGGAAGCTCAGGCCCAGGAACACCGTGATCCACATCCAGCCGATCGCCTTGGCGCGGTGGTTGGCGATCAGGGCATGGTGCGCGATGGTCAGCGTCACGCCCGAGGTGAGCAGGATGGCGGTGTTGATCGTGGGGATCGGCCACGGGCCCATCGTGCGGAACGGGGCGATGGTGTCGGCCGGCGAGCCGGTGACGCCGGCCTGCGTGCTGGGCCAGATCGCGTGGAAGTCGGGCCACAGGACCTGGTGGTCGAGGTTGCCCAGCATGGGCATGGCGATCTCGCGCGCCCAGAACAGCGCGCCGAAGAACGACGCGAAGAACATCACCTCCGAGAAGATGAACCAGCTCATGCTCCAGCGGAAGGACACGTCGACGGTGTCGGAGTAGAGCCCGCCCTCGCTCTCGCCGATGGCCGTGGTGAACCACTGCGCCAGCGTGGCGAGCCACACCACCGCGCCGGTGAGCACGCACCACGAGCCCCACTCGTGCCCGTTGATCCACTGGCTGCCGCCCAGGATCATGAGGAACAGGCCGATGGCCACGCACACCGGATAGCGTGAGGGCGACGGGATGAAGTAGTGCGGAGTGATTCCGTGGGGAGTCGCGGCGGACATGGGTACTTTTTCTCCAGGCTCAGTGACTTGTGGCGGCGCCGATGACGAAATGCACCAGCAGCACCAGGAAGACGACGAAGATCGCGGCGCCGAGGACGGCGGCGATCACCACGTGGATCGGATTCAGCTTCTTGACGTCCTGCTCGTGGTCGGCGGAACGTCGGATCCCTAGAAACGACCAGGCCACCGCGCGAAATGTCTGCCCGAAGTTGGCCTTGCGGGCGGTCGCGGGGAGGTCGTCGCGGGGATCGGTGGCCATGGCGCGCTCAGGCATGCGGCTTGGCTTCGAGCTGGCCCACCGGCGCCGGCGGCGTGGTGCCGCCCACCTCGAAGAAGGTGTATGACAGCGTGATGGTCTTGACGTCCTTCGGCAGCTTGCTGTCGACGACGAAGATCACCGGCCAGCGCTTGGACTCGCCCGGCGCCAGCGTCTGCTGGTTGAAGCAGAAGCATTCCACCTTGGTGAAGTGCGACTGCGCCACGCCCGGCGCGTAACTGGGAATGGCCTGCGCCGTCATCGTGCGCGACTGCGTGTTGCGGAACTCGTACATCACGGTGGTGAGCTGGCCCGGATGCACCGTGACCTCGCTCTGCTCGGGATGGAACTCCCAGGGGCCGCGGGCGTTGGCGTCGAACTGCACCTGGATGTTGCGGCTGGGATCCACTTGCGTGTTCACGTCGCCCACCTTGGTACCGTAGGCCGAGCCCACGTCGCCGCGGGCCAGAACGTTGACGCCCAGCGCCTCGCAGATGGACTTGTACATGGGCACCATCGCGTACCCGAAGCCGCTCATGGCGAACACCACGATCACCAGCTTGAACAGCATGTCGCGGTTCAGGCGCTTGAGCTTCTGCATGCGCTTCTGGCCCGGCTCGGGCGACCTGGCGCCCTGGTCGTCTTCGGCGCTCATAGCCCGAACATCATCGCCTTGGCGAAGAAGCCCAGGCCGAACACCAGCGCCACCGTGAACAGGGCAACGCCCAGGCGAAGGTTCTTGCGGCGTTGTTCGGGGGTCTGTGCCATGGTGGCCTCGTTCCCCGGCCTCAGCCGATCACCTTGGTGGCCGTGCGATCGAGCTTGGGTGGGGTCTCGTAGGTGTGCCACGGTGCCGGCGACGGCACCTCCCACTCGAGGCCCTCGGCGCCTTCCCACGGACGCTGCGGCGCCGGCTCGCCCTTGCCGCGCATGGCCGGCACCACGACGAACAGCAGGAAGTAGACCTGCGACAGCCCGAAGCACAGCGCGCCGACGGAGGCCAGGGCGTTGAAGTCGGCGAACTGCATCGGGTAGTCGGCCACGCGACGCGGCATGCCGGCCAGTCCCAGGAAGTGCATCGGGAAGAAGGTGACGTTGAAGAACACCAGCGAGCACCAGAAGTGGATCTTGCCGCGGGTCTCGCTGTACATGACGCCCGTCCACTTCGGCGCCCAGTAGTAGTAGCCCGCGAACATGCCGAACAGCGAGCCGGCCACCAGCACGTAGTGGAAGTGGGCGACGACATAGTAGGTGTCGTGGACGTTGTAGTCGAAGCCGGCGTTGGCCAGGACCACGCCGGTGACGCCCCCGACCGTGAACA
>JACMOG010000240.1 GCA_014378125.1 Vitreoscilla sp.
CCGCCACAAGGGCCTGCAACACCTTCTCGTCGGCCAGGTAGCGGCCCTTGGCGGCCTTCAGCACCTCGATCTCGGCGCTGATGGACTTCATCTCGGTCATCAACGCGACGCTGCGCACCTGGATGGCCATCTCGTCCATCGAGTTGCGCAGGTGCCCGACGACGTCGGACATCGCATCGTTGACCTCCACCACGCGCTCCACCTTGGCGGCGATCACCTGGGTCTGCCAGCCGCTGACGGCGGAGCCCAGCAGCGACAACGCCACGAGCGTGCCGAGGCCGACGGCGAGTCGCTGGGCGACGGACATGTTCTTGCGGGACGAGGAAATGGACATCGAGAACGCCTGACAGGGTATTGCCGTGGCATCGACCGTCCCGCGCGGAACTTGAGCCCGATCAAGCCGCCGGCGCGACCCGCGGTCGCAATTCGCGACTTCCTGCCGGGTTCGGGTGTCTTTCGAACCCTCTGCTCGAGCCGGCGTCCGGGCCTCAGTACTGCCTGAACCAATGCACGTGGTTGCGGCTGACGCTGAGCGTCTCGTTGCGGCCCTTCAGGTGCACCTCGGCGGTCTCGTTGGGGCCCTTGAGCACCTGGGCCACGAAGCGCAGGTTCACGATGGTGGAGCGGTGGATCTGGATGAAGGTCTCGGGCTCGAGGCCGTCCAGCAGCTCGCGGATGGACTTGCGGATCAGCGCCTCGCCGCCCACCCACACCACCAGCGTGTACTTCTCGTCGGAGCGGAAGTACAGCACCTCGTCGACCGGGATCAGCTTGATCATCTGGCCCACCGACGCGCGGATCCACTGCAGGCGCTCGCCCGCGGGGGCGCGCCGACGCAGTTCGCCGGCCAGCGCGGCCAGCACCGCGTCGAGCTCGGCCGAGGGCAGGTTGCTCAAGGCCGCGGCGCCGGCCCCGGCCACGTCGGGCGCCTCGCTGGTGACCTGCCCCAGGCCGCCGTCGGAGGCGCCCAGCCGGCGCCGTTCGGCCACGCGGCGACGCAGGCGCGCCACGCTCTCGGGCAGGCGCTCGGCGTCGGAGGGGTTGACCAGGTAGTCGATGGCGCCCTGCTCGAACGCCGCCACGGCGTACTGCTCATAGGCGGTGACGAACACGATCTGCACGTCGGGCCCCATCAGCCGCGCGGCCTCCACGCCGTTCATGCCGGGCATGTGCACGTCCAGGAACACCACGTCGGGCCGCAGTTGCTCCACCAGGTCGACGGCCTCGCGCCCGTTGCGCGCCTCGCCTGCGATCTGCAGCTCGGGCCAAAGCTGCGCGAGATGGTGCGCCAGGTGCGTGCGCAGCAGCGGCTCGTCGTCGGCGATGAGGGCGCGCACCGGGCCGCTCATGCCAGCCTCCGCGGCGCGTCGGCGGCCCGCACGTCGATGAGGATCTCGGCCAGCAGGCCGTGCGGCGACAGCTCGGTAAGCTCCAGCCGTGCGGGGCCGCCGTAGAACGTGGCCAGGCGTTCGCGCAGGTTGGCCAGGCCGGTGCCGGGCGCGGCCGACTCGCCCATGCCCACGCCGTCGTCGCGCACCACGAGGCGCAGCAGCTCGCCCTCGCGGCGGGTGGTGACCGCGATGCTGCCGCCCGTCTCCGACGGGTCGATGCCGTGGCGCACGGCGTTCTCAACCAGCGTCAGCAACAGCATCGGCGGGCACCGGAAGCCCTGCAGCGCGGGGTCGCCGTCCACGGTGAAGTGGAGGCGGTCGGGCATGCGCAGGTGCATCAGCTCGAGGTAGCTGCGCACCAGCGCGATCTCGCGTCCCAGCTGCGCGTCGCCGTCGTCGAGGCGCGGCATGGTGGCCTTCAGGTAGGCGATCAGGCTACGCAGCACGGCCGGGGCGCGCGGCGAGCCGGTCTCCACCAGCGCCTGCACGTTGGCCAGCGTGTTGAACAGGAAATGCGGCTCCACCTGCGCCGTGAGCACGGCCAGGCGCGCATCGGCGGCCAGGCGGACCAGGCGCGAGCGCTGGGGCGGCAGCTCGTGCCCCATAGCCTAGGCCTCGGTGTCGCGCTGGCGTTCGAGCGCGCCCAGCGCCTGCATCAGGCCCGCGATGGTGCCGG
>JACMOG010000241.1 GCA_014378125.1 Vitreoscilla sp.
CAGCGGCGCGTCGAGCACGCGGGCCAGGCGGCGCACGATGGCCAGCCCCAGGCCCAGGCCCTTGCGCTGCGTGGGGTCCAGCGGCGGCGCGTCGGTGGAGACCTGGTAGAACTCCTCGAAAATGCGGTCCTGCTCGTGCGGCCGGATGCCGAGACCCGTATCCCAGACCTCGAACCGCAGCTTGTCGCCGCGCTGGCGCGCCGCCACCACCACGCCGCCGTCGTTGGTGTAGCGGATGGCGTTGGACAGCAGGTTGCGCACCACGCGATCCAGCAGCAACGGATCGGCGTAGCCGAAGTGCTTGGCGCCGTGGAATCGCAGGGCCAGGCCCTTCTCGAACGCCGTGGGCTCGAAGTGCAGCTTCAGGCGCGCGAACATCGCGTCGACGCTGAAGTTCTCGGGATGCGGCTCCACGCCGCCGGTGTCGATCTTGGTGATGTCCAGCAGCTCGGAGAACAGCCCCTCCAGCGCGCCGACCGAGCTGTTGATGCTGTTGCCCAGGTGCGCCACCTCGGTGTCGGTGCCGATGCGGTGGCGCAGCGCCTCGGCGAACAGGCCCAGCGCGTGCAGCGGCTGGCGCAGGTCGTGGCTGGCGGCCGCGAAGAACTGCGTCTTGGCGCGGTTGGCCGTCTCGGCCTCGCGGCGCGCCTGGTCGGCCGCCGCCTTTTCCACCTGCAGCTGTGCCAGCAACTGCAGGCCGCGCTGCTTCAGCGCCACCACGCGCGCGAACGAGCGCTGGTAGCTGCGGCCCAGCATCACGGTGATGCCGAAGATCAGGAACAGGATGGCCGCCAGCGTCCAGCCGTCGTGCTCGGGCAGCAGCGCGATGCGCAGGATCATCGGCACGAAGGTGAGCGCCACGAAGGCCACGAAGGCGCCGAACTGCGTGGCCAGCGCCGGCACCGCCGAGATGCAGAAGCTGTAGACGGTGAGCAGCAGCGCGATGCGCTCCAGGTTGCCGCCG
Source organism: Vitreoscilla sp. (assembly GCA_014378125.1). The sequence goes on from JACMOG010000241.1 coordinate 965, forward strand.
TACGGATAGAACAGCCACACCGAGATGCCCCACAGGGCGCCGGTGGCCAGCACGCCGGTGAGGTAGCGATTGCGCCAGCTGCGCAGCAGCGTCGACGAGCCGCGCCAGCGCCGCAGGTAGGTGACGGTGAGCACCGCGCGCAGCACCAGCGCCGCGCCGAACAGGGTGGCCCACGCCACCATCGTGAGCACCGGCACGGCGTGCACGTACAGCGCCACGATGACGGCCGCGCCCACGGTGTTGCCCACCAGCCCGGTGCGCGCGAACGCGTGCAGGTTGTCCACCTGGTCGATCAGCGGATCGATGGCGCCCACCGCCAGGTCGCCATCGGCCCCGCCGACCGGCGGCAAGGGGCTGGCATTGGCCTGGCCCGTGGCACGATCGAACGCGCGCAGCTCGGGCGAGGCCTCGGCGGGCAGCGTCAGGACGGAGGACGGGGGAGATTCTTCGCGCTTCATGAGACCAAGGCCGACTTCTTCTTGCGGGGAGGAGCGACGAGCCGCAGCGACTCGTCGAGAGGCGCCCATTGTGGCAACAGGCGCCCGTGCTCGTCGGTGACGGCGGCGGGACGCAGCATGGCCTCGGCCTCGGCCTCGTCGGCGAAGCGCGCGTCGGCGAGGGGCACGCACTCGGGCGGTGCCAGGTCGCTGCC
>JACMOG010000242.1 GCA_014378125.1 Vitreoscilla sp.
AATCCTTCAGCTCCGGGTGCGCATCGACGCGCCGCGCCAGCGTGCCCTTGTTGCGCTGGTCGGTCAGCGAGACTGGCTCGAGGTCCTTCTGAGCTTTTTTCCATGCCTTCTCGGTTTCCGGGTTCTTGCTGCTCACGCCGTACTCGGTGATGCCGTCGACGCTGACGTCGACCGCGTCGGTCGTGTAGAACCATCCGCGCCAGAACCAGTCAAGGTCGGTGCCCGATGCGTCTTCCATGGTGCGGAAGAAGTCGGACGGCGTCGGGCGCTTGAACTTCCAGCGCTGCGCATATTCGCGGAAGGCGAAGTCGAACAGCTCGCGTCCCAGCACCGTTTCGCGCAGGACGTTGAGCGCGGTGGCCGGCTTGGCATAGGCGTTGTTGCCGAACTGGAGCAGCGACTCCGAGTTGGTCATGATCGGCACCTGGTTCTTGCTGCGCATGTAGTCGACGATGGCGCGCGGCTCGCTGCGCGAGCGCGGGTAGTTCTCTTCCCACGCCTGCTCGGCCAGGTACTGCACGAAGCTGTTGATGCCCTCGTCCATCCAGGTCCACTGGCGCTCGTCGGAGTTGACGATCATCGGAAAATAGTTATGGCCAACTTCGTGGATGATCACGCTGATGAGGCCATACTTGGTCTGCTTCGAATACGTGATCTCGCCGGTCTTCTTGTCCTTGGTGGGCCGCGGGCCGTTAAACGAGATCATCGGGTACTCCATGCCGCCGACCGGTCCGTTGACCGAAATGGCGGTGGGGTAGGGATAGTCGAAGGAGTACTTGCTGTACTGGTCGATGGTGTGTATCACCGCCTGGGTCGAGTACTTCTCCCATAGCGGATTGCCTTCCTTCGGATAATACGACATCGCCATCACGTCGTTGGCGCCGCTCTTGACGCCTTGCGCGTCCCAGATGAACTTGCGGCTCGACGCCCATGCGAAGTCGCGCACGTTGCTGGCCTTGAAGCGCCACGTCCTGGTCGCGCTGCTGCGCGATTTCTCGGCCAGTTCCGCCTCCGCCTGGGTAACGATGACGACCGGCTTGCTGGCGGTGCGCGCCTGGCGCAGGCGCTCGCGCTGGGCGGCGCTGAGCACGGCGTCGGGGTTTTGCAGTTCGCCCGTGCTGGCCACGATGTGGTCGGCGGGTACTGTCAGCTCGATGTCGTAGTCGCCGAATTCGAGCGTGAACTCGCCGTCACCCAGGTACTGCTTGTTCTGCCAGCCGGCGACGTCGTAATAGGCCGCCATGCGCGGATACCACTGGGCGATCTCGAACAGGTCGTTCTTGTCGCCCTCGTCGAAGCGCTCGAAGCCGCTGCGCCGTCCCAGCACGTTCAGCTCGGGCACCTTGAAGCTCCACCCCATGCTGAAGGAGTAGCGCGCGCCGGGCTTGAGCGGCTGCGGCAGGTCGATGCGCATCATGGTCTTGTTGATCACGTAGCGCAGGTCCTGGCCATCGGCGCCCTTGACCGACTTGATGCTGAAGCGGCCGTCGAAGGTGCGGCTCTCGAGGTTGAAGCGCATCGCCTCGAACTTCATGCCGTCCGCTTCGCGCGCGCTGGCCCACGCCTCGCGCGAGGGCACGGTGGCGACCTTG
>JACMOG010000243.1 GCA_014378125.1 Vitreoscilla sp.
CCGACACCCGCGCCCGCCAGGCGCTGCAGGCGGTCGACGACGACCTCACCGGCCTGTCCAACCGGCGCCACTTCCTGGAACTGGTGGAACGCGAATTCGCGCGCTGCCGCCGCTACGGCGACGACGGCGCGCTGCTGCTGATCGACGCCGACCACCTGCGCCGCATCAACGAGCACCTGGGCCAGCTGTGCGGCGACGCGCTGCTGCTCGAGGTGACCAAGCGCGTGGGCACCACGCTGCGCCAGCCTGACCTGCTGGCCCGCTTCGGCGGCGCCGAGCTGGCCGTGTTCCTGCCCAACACCGGTCCGCTGGGCGCGCTCGACGCCGCCGAGCGCATCCGCCAGCAGGTGGCCTCCGCGCCCTACACCTGGCAGCAGACGCACGTGGTGGCCACGGTCAGCATCGGCGTGTCCACGGTGCACCAGGGCCAGTTGAGCGTCGACACCATGGTGCACGAGGCCGAGCAGGCCCTCGAGGCCGCCAAGGAGGCCGGCCGCAACTGCGTGCGCACGGGGCCGATCAAGCCGCGCAAGAACGGCGAACGCGTGTCCAGCTGAGGGGTCTGGCTCCCGCAGCCAGCGCCGTCAGCCGCAGGGCGTTGTAGATCCGGCGGGAGCGAGACCCCCAGCCGTGCCGATCAGCGACTCCACCAGCTTTACCAGCCGCTCCTCGACGTCCGGCGCATCCGCCTCCACCACGTGCCGCTCAGCCATGCTGCGCAGCCATGTGATCTGCCGCTTGGCGAGCTGTCGCGTGGCGGCGATGCCGCGTTCGCGCAGGTTGGCCAGGTCGGGGGGATCCGAGGCGTCCAGCGCCTCCCACGCCTGCCGGTAGCCCACGCAGCGCATCGAGGGCAGGTCCAGGCACAGCGAGCGATCGGCGCGCAATCCGCGCACCTCGTCGAGAAAGCCGGCCTGCAGCATCGCGTCGAAGCGTCGCGCGATGCGCTGGTGCAGCCACGCGCGTGACGCGGGCTCCAGCGCGATCAACGCGCCGTCGTGCACGGGCGCGTCGCGCCGCGCCCGCTGGTGCAGCGTCGACAGCGGCACCCCGCCCGAGCGGAACACCTCCAGCGCGCGCTGGATGCGCTGCGAGTCGTTGGGCGCCAGGCGCGCCGCGGTGACCGGGTCGACCAGCGCGAGCTGCGCGTGCATCGCGGGCCAGCCCAGGCGCGTCGCCTCCTCGTCTAGCGCGGCGCGGAGGGCCGGGTCGGCGGCGGGCATCTCGTCGATGCCGTCCACCAGCGCCTTGAAGTACATCATCGTGCCGCCCACCAGCAGCGGCCAGCGGCCGCGCGAACGGATCTCGTCGACCAGCCCCCGTGCTTCCACCACGAACCCGGCGGGGGAGGACGACTGCGCCGGCCCGATGAGGTCGAGCAGGTGGTGCGGCGCCGCGGTCCGTTCGGCGGCGCTCGGCTTGGCGGTGCCGATGTCCATGCCGCGGTAGACCAGCGCCGAGTCGACGCTGACGATCTCCACCGGCCAGCGGCGCGCCAGCGCGACGGCCAGCGCGGTCTTGCCGGACGCGGTGGGGCCGGCCAGGCCCAACCACTTCAGCTCGGCCGACGCCCCGTCGGGGGCCACGCTGGGACCCACGTCAGAAGCGCTCGTCTTCGCGCAGGTAACGCCACTGGCCCGCGGGCAGCTTGCCCAGCGACACGCTGCCGATACGCACGCGCTTCAGGCCGGTGACCACGAGGCCGACGGCCTCGCACATGCGACGGATCTGGCGCTTGCGGCCCTCGCGCAGCACGAAGCGCAACTGGTCTTCGTTGGCCCAGCTGACCTTGGCCGGACGCAGTTCCTTGCCGTCGAGCCACAGGCCGTGGCGCAGCTGCTCGAGGTCGGCGTCAGGCAGCAGGCCGCCGCGCGGATACTCCACGCGCACCAGGTATTCCTTCTCGACGTCGGAGTCCTCGCCGATGAGGTGGCGCGCGATGCGCCCGTCCTGCGTGAGCACGAGCAGGCCGGTGGAATCGATGTCGAGGCGTCCGGCCGGCGCGATGCCGCGGGCGTGGCCCGGGTGCCAGCGCTCGCGCGAAGGATCCTCGGGCCAGTGGTTGGCCGGTGTCACCAGCACGACGGCGGGCTCGTAGCCGTCCTCGGCCTGTCCGCTGACGTAGCCGATGGGCTTGTGCAGCAGGATGGTGACGCGGTGCGCCTGCTGGGTCTTGGCCTCTTCGTCGACCGTGATCACCTGCTGGGGGAACACGCGGGCGCCGAGCACGGCCATCTCGCCGCCGACCTTCACCCAGCCGGCGGCGATCCAGTCGTCGGCCTCGCGGCGCGACGCGATGCCGCGTTCGGCCAGCACCTTCGACAGGCGCTGGTCGTCGCGCCTGGGCGCGTTGGGGTCGAACGCAGGGGGGCGTTGCGGAGCGGTCTGCGAAG
>JACMOG010000244.1 GCA_014378125.1 Vitreoscilla sp.
CGCTGGAACGTGCTGGCTTTCGCCTTCACCGCGCTGATCCTGGTGATCGTCGTGGCCGGCTCGGTCTGGATCATGCACAACGCCACGAGCAACATGGAGCACTCGATGGCGCCCACCAGCTCCGAGGGCGTGATCCCGCAGCGATGAACGCCCGATCGACGCATCCCGGGTCGACGTCTCAGCCGTCGACGCCGCCGTTGCGAATCGTCCGGGCCCGCTGCACGATCCGCATCCGCTCCGCCTCGTCGAGGCGTCCCAGGCTCTTCACCTGCATGGCCGTGCGCGGATTCTCAGCCAGCAGGGCCTCGTGGCGCATCAGGAAGTCCCAGTACAGCGTCGTGAACGGGCACGCGGCGTCGCCCACGCGCTCGCCTGGACGAAAGCGGCAGCGGGCGCACAGGCTGCCCGCGCTCATGCGCTCGATGTAGCGTCCGCTGGCCACGTAGGGCTTGCTGGCCATCAGCCCGCCGTCGGCGAACTGGCTCATGCCGAAGGTGTTGGGCAGCTCGACCCACTCGACGGCGTCCACGTACACCGCCAGGTACCAGGCATGCACTTCGCGCGGTTCCACGCCCAGCAGCAATGCATACAGGCCGGTGACCATCAGGCGCTGGATGTGATGCGCATAGCCATGTTCCAGCGTCTGGCCCACCGCGTCGGCCAGGCAGGCCATCGGCGTGCGCCCGTGCCAGTAGAACGCGGGCAACGGCTCGTGCGCGTCGAGCGCGTTGGGCTCGAGGTAGCCGGGCATGCGCGTCCAGTAGATGCCCCGCACATACTCGCGCCACCCCAGGATCTGGCGGATGAAGCCCTCGGCCCTCCCCAGGGGACCCCGCCCCTCGCGCCAGGCGGTTTCGGCCGCCGCCACCACCTCGCGCGGATTGAGCAGCCCCAGGTTGAGCGCGGCGGACAGGTGCGAATGCCACAGCCAGGGCTCGCCCGGCCACAGTGCGTCCTGCCAGCGGCCGAAGGCCGGCAGGCGCTCCGCCACGAAACGCGCCAGCGCTTGCAGGGCTTGCTCGCGCGTCACGGGCCAGGCGAACGAGGCGAGGCGGCCCGGGTGCGTGGCGAATCTCGATTGGACGAGCTCGATCACCTCGCGCGTGACGGCATCGGGCGGAAAGTCCTGCGGGGGCGGCACCTCGGCCGGTCCCGTCTTCGCGAACGCATGGCGATTCTCGCTGTCGTAGTTCCAGCGACCGCCCGCCGGCGCGTCGCCGTCCATCAGCACGCCGTGGCGCACTCGCTGTTCGCGGTAGAACATCTCCAGCCGCAATGTCCGGCGTCCGCGGGCGTGCTGCGCGAACTCGCGCACGGTGCAGAAGAACTGCCGGTCGTCGTGCACCACCAACGGCCGGTCGTTCGACGCCGCGACCGCGCGCAGCTCGCGCAGTACGCGCGCGTCGCCTGGGGCGGTCATGGCCAGTCCCTGCGGCGCCAGCCGGGCGATGGCCGCGGCCAGCTCGGACGCCAGCGTGCCGCGGTTGGCCGGATCCCCCAGCCGCGTGTAGTGCACCGTGTGGCCCCGGGCTCGCGCGGCCTCCGCGAAATGACGCATGGCGGACAGGAACAACGCGATCCGAGGCTGGCTCGACCAGACATGCGTCGACTCCTCCGCCACCTCGGCCATCCACACGGCGTCGAGCGCCGGATCGAAACGGTCGAACGGTGCGGCGTCGAGGGCGAGCTGGTCGCCCAGCACCAGCACCAGCGTCCGGATCACGTGGATGCCCCCGGCCCGCGACGACGGCAGGCCTCGCAGCAGTAGCGCACCTGCTCCCAGTTCCTGGCCCAGGCGCGGCGCCAGCCCATCGGCCGGCCACACGCGACGCAGGGTTTGCTGGGCAGGCGCGCCTTCAGCCCCTTGACGGGCGAGTGCTGGTTCATGCCGCCATGCGGGTCACTTGACGATGGGCCGCACCGTGGTGAAGACGCCGTCCACCGCGATCACCTGGCCGGTGATGCGCGAGGCCGCGGCCGACAGCAG
>JACMOG010000245.1 GCA_014378125.1 Vitreoscilla sp.
CGGGGGCGCGCAGGCGGGCCGCGCCCCCGGCGTCCGCCGGCGCCGCGTCGCTCGACACGTACAGCGGCAGCCGGTGCCCGCCTTCGTCGCGGTACATGAACTGCGCCACCGGCCCGCGCGCGCCGGGCAGCAGACGACCGCCCTCCAGCGCGTAGCCCAGGCCTTGCAGGTGCGGCGCCCGCATCGGCGCGCCCATGCGCTTCGACAGCCAGGCGACCAGCTGGTCTTCGTGCGCGCCGTCCACCTCCACCGGGCGCTTGACCACGGCGCAGCCGTTCGCGGCCGCGCGACAGACGCGACATCACCGTGCCCGCGGGGATGCCCAGCGTGGTGGCGATGTCGGCGTAAGCCATGTCTTCCAGCGCCACCAGCAGCAGCACCTCGCGCTGCTCGGCGGGCAGGCGGTCGAGCGCGGGCTGCAGGTCGGCCACGGCCAGGCGCTCGTCCAGGGCGGGGGCCATGCGGCCCTCGGGCGTGTCGTCGGCCATCGGCACGGTGGCCAGGCGGGCGGGGCGCAGCGCGTCCACCGGCAGGTTGTGCAAGGTGGCGAACAGCCAGGCGCGCATGTCGGCCACGCCGCGCCACAGTCCGACGCGGGTCCAGGCGCGCTCCAGCGTGTCCTGCACCAGGTCGTCGGCGTCGTCGCGATTGCCGGCCAGGGCGCGGGCGTAGCGCCGCAGCCGCGGTACCCAGGCGAGCAGGTCGTCGGGGCCGGCGCTCATTCGAGCGGGGCGTGACCCGTGTCGAAGAAGCTGTCGGGCCAGGACGACGCGGGTGGAAGGCCGCCGGCATCTGGCGTGGCCGGCTGGGCCGGGGCCAGCAGTGCCTTCAGGCGATCGGCCATGCGCGCGCGCCGCGACGGCTCGTCCGGCTCGAACAGCAGCAGCTGCGCGGGATCGGGACGGGACGGGGGGCGCGGCATGGTCGTCAGCCCTTGACGACGTGCCAGACGTCCTTGAACTTGTCGCCGCTCGTGTCGCCCGGCTTCGCGTCCTTGGCGTAGGTGTACAGCGGCCAGCCCTTGTACGCCCACTGCTTGCTGCCGTCGTCGCGCGTGACCACCGTCCAGTCGCCGCTGGCCGCGTCCGACGCCTGGGCGGCAACGGGCGGCCATGCCTGGGCACACGGGCCGTTGCAGGCGCTCTTGCCGCTGCCGGCGGCGTCCTTGTCGAAGGTGTAGACGGTGGCGCCCGAGGGAGTGGCCAGCACGCCGTTGGCGGGCGCGGCCGGCGCGCCGGCGGCCAGGACGGCGGTGGTGGCCAGCGTGATGGCGGCGGCGATCAGGGAAGTCTTGAACATGGATGTCTCCTCGTTTCTGCGTTGTACCGCGAATGGCGGCGCATGCGGGGGTGGACGGGGTGGGCGGGGGTTTATTCCCGGTCGATGAAGATTTGTCCGCCCACCCCTGCTGGGAGCCGTTCGTCAGCAGAGCGTTAGCCGTCTCCTTTATGCTGGCCCCCCAGAGACCGCCGCACGACGGCGTCCGATCACGACGGAGACGACACGCATGACCCCATCCCCCGCTGAAGGCCTGCAAGCCTTCCTGGCCGCCCGCGACTTCCTGCTCCAGCACCGCGAGGACTACGCCACCGCGTACCGCGACTTCCGCTGGCCGAATCTGGACCAGTTCAACTGGGCGCTGGACTACTTCGACGCCTTCGCCGCCGGCAACGACGCGCCCGCGCTGTGGATCGTCGACGAGAACGGCACCGAGGACAAGGTCAGCTTCGGGCGCATGTCGGAACGCTCGTCGCAGGTGGCCAACTGGCTGCGCGCTCTGGGCGTGGCGCGCGGCGACCGCGTGCTGCTGCTGATGCCCAACGAGGTGGCGCTGTGGGAGACCATGCTGGCCTGCATGAAGCTGGGCGCGGTGATCGTGCCCACCACCACGCTGGTGAGCACCGACGACCTTACCGACCGGTTCGACCGCGGCGCCGTCAAGCACGTCATCTGCACGGCGTCGGCCACGGCCAAGTTCGATGTGTTCCCGGGCGCGTACACGCGCATCGCGGTGGGCGCGCCGGCGGGTGCCATGCCCGCGGGATGGATCGCCTACGCGGACTCCGAACGACAGCCCGCCAGCTTCACGCCCGACGGTCCCACGCAGGCGGGCGACCCGCTGTTCCTGTACTTCACCTCGGGCACCACGTCCAAGCCCAAGCTGGTGCTGCACAGCCACCAGAGCTACCCCGTGGGGCATCTGTCCACCATGTACTGGATCGGCCTGAAGCCCGGCGACGTGCACTGGAACATCAGCTCGCCCGGCTGGGCCAAGCACGCTTGGAGCTGCTTCTTCGCGCCGTGGAACGCCGGCGCCACCATCTTCATCTACAACTACGCGCGCTTCAACGCGCCCAGCGCGCTCGAGGTGCTGGTGAACAACAAGGTCACCTCGCTGTGCGCGCCGCCCACGGTGTGGCGCATGCTGATGCAGCAGGACCTGGGCAAGTACAAGACGTCGCTGCGCGAGCTGGTGGGCGCGGGCGAGCCGCTCAACCCGGAGGTGATCGACATCGTGAGGAAGGCCTGGGGCATCACCATCCGCGACGGCTTCGGCCAGACCGAGACCACCGCGCAGATCGGCAACCCGCCGGGGCAACTGTTGAAGCCCGGCTCGATGGGCCGACCGCTGCCCGGCTACGAGGTGGCGCTGCTGGACATCGACGGCCAGCCGGCGCAGGAAGGCGAGATCTCCTTGACGCTGTCGCCGCGCCCGTTGGCGCTGATGCTGGGCTACCAGGACGACGACGAGAAGACCTCCGAGGCCATGCGCGACGGCTACTACCACACGGGCGACGTCGCCTCGCGCGACGAGGACGGCTACATCACCTACGTGGGCCGCGCCGACGACGTGTTCAAGGCCTCCGACTACCGCATCAGCCCGTTCGAGCTGGAAAGCGTGCTGATCGAGCACGAGGCCGTGGCCGAGGCCGCCGTCATTCCGTCGCCCGACCCGATCCGGCTGGCGGTGCCTAAGGCCATCGTCATCCTGCGCGCCGGCTTCTCGCCCAGCCCCGAGCTGGCGCAGTCCATCCTCGCCTTCGCCCGCTCGCGCCTGGCCTCTTACAAGCGCATCCGCATCGTCGAGTTCGGCGAGCTGCCCAAGACCCTGTCCGGCAAGATCCGCCGCGTGGAGCTGCGCCAGCGCGAGAACGCGCGCACCGCGGGCGACGTGTGGCCGATGGAGTTCCGCGAATCCGACTGAGGGGTCTGGCATCTCCGCCGTACGCGGCGGCAATGCCTGACCCCTTCGGCTCAGCGCTGCCCGACGCTGGCGCCCACGAACAGATCCTTGTACTCCCGCGGCTGCGACCGCCAGTACTGCTTCGGCGCCTTCACCTGCGCCCCCAGCTTCGCCGCGGCGTGCCACGGCCAGCGCGGGTCGTAGAGCATCGCGCGTGCCAACGCCACGGCGTCGGCCTCGCCGCTGGCGACGATGGTCTCGGCCTGTTCCGGCTCGGTGATCAGCCCCACCGCGATCGTCGTCAGGCCCGTCTCCGCCTTGATGCGCGCCGCGTGCGGCACCTGGTAGCCGGCGCCCAGCGCGATCTTCTGCTGCGGCGACACGCCGCCCGTGCTCACGTGGATGGCCGCGCAGCCGCGCGCCTGGAGCGCCTTCGCGAACGCGACGCTGCTGTCCAGGTCCCAGCCGCCGTCCACCCAGTCGGTGGCCGACAGCCGCACCCACACGGGCCGGTCGGCGGGGAAGGCCGCACGCACCGCGTCGTAGACCTCCAGCGGAAAGCGCATGCGGTTCTCCAGGCTGCCGCCGTACTCGTCGGTGCGCCGGTTGGCCAGCGGCGACAGGATCTGGTGCAGCAGGTAGCCGTGCGCCGAGTGGATCTCGACCGCGTCGATGCCCAGGCGCGCCGCGCGCTCGGCCGCCCGCGCGAACGCGTCCCGCACGCGCGCGAGCCCGGCCGCGTCGAGCGCGTGCGGCGCCTCCTCGGCCGGCGAATGCGGCTCCGCCGGCGGCGCCTCCGCCACCCAGCCCTGGGCGTCGGCCGACGAGATCTGCTGGCCGCCGTCCCAGGGCGCCTGGCTGGACGCCTTGCGCCCCGCGTGGGCCAGCTGGATGCCGACCTTGATGTCGGCGTTCGCCCGCACCGCGCCCATGACGCGGCCCAGCGCGGCCTCGTTGGCGTCGGAGTACAGCCCGAGGTCGGACGGCGTGATGCGGCCTTCGGCGGTCACGGCCGTGGCCTCGATGATCATCAGGGCCGCGCCGGACAGCGCGAGATGGCCCAGGTGGATCAGGTGCCAGTCGCCGGCGTTGCCGTCGGTGGCGGAGTACTGGCACATCGGCGCGATGACGATGCGGTTGTCGAGCTCGAGCGAGCCGATCTTCAAGGGTTGGAACAAGGCGGGCATGGGCACTCCAGGACGTATTCCCCGATTGCATCCCAACTCGAGAGGCCGTGCCGGGGCGAGGCCAATGCGGCCATTGGTGTTTGCGCCCTGTCGATTTATTCGTTCGACGATAAAACCAATGGAGACGGAAGCGGACGAGCCGCGTCACGCCTTCCGCAAGACAACGACACGGAGACATGGATGTGGACACGACGGGCCTTCAAGGTCGCCCTGGCCGGCGGCATGGCCAATGTTTTCGCCCCGACGCCCGCGCGCGCCGCCACCGCGGACGGCGCGCAGGCGCGTGCCGTGCCGGCACCGCGCCCGCACGGCACCGGCATCGAGGGCCAGCGCCGCGCCGACCTCGGCGACGACCACTACCTGAACCCCATCGTGCCCGGCGACCACGCCGACCCGACGATCCTGAAGGACGGCGCCGACTAGTACATGACGTTCTCGTCGTTCCAGCAGACGCCGGGCGCGATCATCTGGCACTCGCGGGACCTCGTGAACTGGGTGCCGATCTGCGCCGCCCTGGCGCGTCCGCCCGGCACGGTGTGGGCGATGGAGCTGGTGAAGGTGGACGGCCGATTCTTCCTGTACATCCCGGTGCTGACGGACGGCGGAACGGGCATCCACGTCGTGCATGCCGACGCCATCCGCGGGCCCTGGAGCGATCCGGTGGACCTGCACATCGCCGGCTGCATCGACCCGGGACACGTGCGCGGCGAAGACGGCCGGCGCTACCTGTTCGTCAACGGTGGCCGGCGCGTGCGCCTGGCCGACGACGGCCTGTCCACGGACGGTCCGGTGGAGGCGAACGCGTGGACGCCCTGGCGCTATCCGTCCGACTGGGTGGTGGAGATGTTCGCGCCGGAAGGCCCCAAGCTGCTGCGGCGCGGCGAGTGGTTCTACCTGTTGTCGGCGGTGGGCGGCACCGCCGGCCCGCCCACCAGCCACATGGTGACGCTCGCCCGATCGCGCTCCGTGCACGGACCCTGGGAACACTGCCCGCACAACCCGATCGTGCGCACGCGCAGCGCCGACGAGCGGTGGTGGTCGCGCGGGCACGCGAGCGTGGTCGAGGGGCCGGCGGGCGACTGGTGGATGGTCTATCACGGCTACGAGAACGGCGTTCGAACGCTGGGTCGCCAGGCGTTGCTGGAGCCGGTCGAGTGGACGCCGGACGGCTGGCTGCGCGCGCGTGGCGGCACGCTGGACCGCCCGCTGGCCAAGCCGCGGGGAGGGCGGCCGTCGCCCTCCGGCCACGCGCTGTCGGACGACTTCGCGCAAGCCCCCCTGGGCCTGCAATGGAGCCAGCACGCGGCCGGCGCCGACGATGCGGCGCGGCTGCGCTTCGAGGACGGCGGCCTGCTGATCCGCGGCAAGGGGGCGGCGCTGGCCGACTGCTCGCCGCTGACCTGCGGCGTGGGCGATCGCAGCTACGAGGTCGAGGTCGACCTGGAGATCCGTGGCGACGGCCACGGCGGCCTCGCGCTGTTCTACGACGAGCGGGGCCATGCCGGCATCGGTTTCAGCGCCACGCAGATGCTCACCTACGGCTACGGCCAGGAGCACACCTGGATGCGCGAGGCCATGCCCACGCGCCGGGTGCGCATCCACCTGCTCAATCGTGAGAACGTGTTGACGTTCCGGCATTCGCACGACGGCGGCGCCACGTGGACTCAGCACCCGTGGCAGATGGAGGTCTCGGGCCTGCATCACAACGTGTTCGGCGGCTTCACCAGCCTGCGCGTCGCCCTGTTCAGCGCGGGCGCCGGCGAGGTGGTGGCGCGTCGTTTCGTCTACAGAGGGCTGCCCGCTTGAACGCCTCCCGCTTGTTTCGCCGCCGCCAGATCCTGACCGCCTCCGCGGCCCTGCCGCTCGCCTGCGCCGCCGGATCCGCCCCGCGCATCGAGACCCTGCACGATCCCGCCGCACGCCAGGTCGTGCTGGACCTGTCGCAGGCCCGCCAGCCGCTCGACCGATTCTTCGACCATTGCGTGGGCTCGGACTACCCGGGCACGCTGCGCCGCGACGACAGCCTGGCGCAGCTCCGGACCGCGGTCGACGAACTGGGTTTCCGCTACCTGCGCTTCCACGCCATCTTCCACGACGTGCTCAAGACGGTCACCCGGGGCGACGACGGCCGCCTGGCGTTCGACTTCGGCGGCATCGACAAGCTCTACGACGCGCTGCTGGCCCGGCGCATCCGGCCGCTGGTCGAGCTCGGGTTCACCCCGCTGGCCCTGGCCACGTCGCCGCTGAAGATCTTCTGGTGGGAGGGCAACACGTCGCATCCCGAGCCCACGGGCTGGGTGGCGCTGATCGAGGCCTTCACGCGCCACCTGCTGCAGCGCTACGGCGCGGCCGAGGTGCGGCAGTGGTACTTCGAGGTGTGGAACGAGCCCAACCTGGACGGCTTCTGGGAAAAGGCCGACCAGCCGGCCTACTTCGATCTCTACACGCGCACGGCCAAGGCCATGAAGGCGATCGATCCGCAGCTCCGCCTGGGCGGTCCGTCGACGGCGGGCGCGGCGTGGGTGCCCGAATTCCTGGCGCACGCCCAGGCCACCGATACCCCGGTGGACTTCGTCACCACGCACGCCTACGGCGTCGAACACGGCTTCCTCGACGAGTTCGGCGTCGAGGATCGGCAGCTCTCGCCGTCGCCCGACGCCATCGTCGGCGACGTGCGCCGCGTGCGCGACCAGATCGAGCGCTCGCACCTGCCGGGCCTGCCCCTGTTCTTCACCGAGTGGAGCACCAGCTACAACCCGCGCGACAAGGTGCACGACAGCAACATGAGCGCGGCCTACGTGCTCACCAAGCTGCGCCAGAGCCAGGGCCTCGCGCAGTCCATGAGCTACTGGACCTACAGCGACCTGTTCGAGGAGCCGGGCTCGCCCACCGCGCCGTTCGAGGGCGGCTTCGGCATGATGACCCGCGAGGGCCTGCGCAAGCCGGTGTGGTTCGCCTACAAGTACCTGCACGCGCTGGCCTCGCCGCAGGGCCGCGAGCTGCCCACCGCCGACCCGTTCAGCTGGGCCTCGACCGACGGCCACCAGGTGCAGGCGCTCGTGTGGGACTGGCGCAACCCCGACCAGCAGGTCAGCAACCGGTCGTTCTTCGGCAAGCCGCAGCCCGCGCACGACGTCGGTTCGGTGCAGGTGCGGCTGCAACACCTGCCGCCCGGTCGATACCGCCTCACGCAGCACCGCACGGGCTACCAGGCCAACGACGCGCACACCGCGTACCTGCGCATGGGCGCACCGAAGGACCTGGACGCCGCGCAGCTCTCCGCTCTGCAGGCCCTGACGACGGACGGGCCGGAGCTGCAGCGCGAACTGCGCGTCGGCGCGTCGGGCAGCGCCACGCTGGCCGTGGCGCTGCGCAGCCACGACGTGGTGTTGCTGAGCCTGAAAAAGGTGGCCTGAGCATGCGACGCCACCTCATGCTGGCCGGCCTCGCGCTGGCCCTGTCCTCGGTTGCGCGGGCGGGCGCCCCCGCGCCGGAGCCGGCCGCCGTTCCCGCCTGTGCGGCCGAGCGCATGCGCGACCTCACCAGCCTGCAGCTGTCGCGCCTGATGGGCGCCGGCTGGAACCTCGGCAACACGCTGGAGGCCGCCGGCGGCGAGACGGCCTGGGGCAATCCGAAGGCGAGCCTGGCGTTGATGGAGGCCGTCAAGGCCGCGGGCTTCGGCACCGTGCGCATTCCCGCCTCGTGGAAGCAATACGCCGCTGCGAACGACACCATCGATCCGCATTGGATGGCGCGAGTCACCCAGGTGGTGGACGACGCGCGCCAGGCCGGCCTGTTCGTGCTGCTCAACGTGCATTGGGACGGCGGCTGGCTGCAGCCGGTGCGCGCCCGCGAGGCGGTGGCCGACGCGCGCCTGGCGAAGTTCTGGACCCAGATCGCCACCCACTTCCGCGACCGCGACGACATGCTGCTGTTCGCCGGCACCAACGAGGTCATGGTGGAAGGCGACTACGGCACGCCCAAGCCGGAGAACGTGGCCGTGCAGAACGGCTTCAACCAGGTGTTCGTCGATGCGGTGCGTGCCACCGGCGGCTGCAACGCCGCGCGCCACCTGGTGGTGCAGGGCTTCAACACGAACATCGACCACACGGTGGCCTTCGCGACGCTGCCCCGCGACAGCGCCGCCAACCGGCTGATGATGGAGGTGCACTTCTACGACCCGTACGACTTCACGCTCAAGACCGACGCCGCGGCCTGGCAGTGGGGCGCGGCGGCCACCGACAAGGCGGCGACGCAGCCCTGGGCCGACGAGGCCCACGTGGACGCGCAGTTCCAGAAGATGAAGACGCGCTTCGTCGACCGCGGCGTGCCGGTGGTCCTGGGCGAGTTCGGCGCCATGCGTCGCAGCGAGCATCCCGGCTCCGACGCGACCGTGCTGGCCTGGGATCGCTACGTGGCCCACTCGGCGTGGACGCACGGCGCGGTGCCCGTCTACTGGGACGCCGGCATGCCGGACGAGAACCACAGCATGGGGCTGTTCGATCGCCGCACGGGTCGGCAGGTGCATCCGGAAGTGGTCCGGGCGCTGGTCGACGCCGTGCGTTGACGCCTTACGGGCGCTTCGCGAACTTCAGCGTCCCGTCGTCGATGCGCCGATAGCGCAGCGTGAGCAGGTCCAGCAGGTAGTTCTGGAAGAGCCGCCACGGCGCCTTCGCGCCCTGCCTGGGCATCAGGTCGGCGGCGCGCTGCACGTAGCCGGACGAGAAGTCGAGGAACGGCCGCGTCGCCACGCCTTCGCCGCCGGACGGCGTGGCGCTGGCGAAGCCATGCCTGTCCATGTACGCGAAGAGCCGCGACGCGTAGTCGGCGGTGAGGTCGGCCTTCAGCGTCCACGAGGCGTTGGTGTAGCCGAACGTGTAGACGAGGTTGGGCACGCCCGAGAACATCATCCCCTTGTAGCCCAGCGTCTTTGCGAAGTCGACCGGCTTGCCGTCGATGGCGAAGGCCACGTCGCCCAGCAGGTTCAGCGTGAGGCCGGTGGCCGATACCACGATGTCGGCCGCCAGCTCACGGCCCGACTTCAGGCGGATGCCGGAGGGCGTGAACGTGGCGACGTGGTCGGTGACGATCTCGGCGCGGCCGCCCTTGAGCGTGTCGAACAGGTCGCCGTCGGGCACGAAGCACACCCGCTGGTCCCACGGGTTGTAGCTGGGGGTGAAGTGCGTGTCGACATCGTGGCCCGGGCCCAGCGCCTGGCGCACCATGCCGATGAGGTTCTGCTTCACCTTGGCGGGCCAGCGTCGCGCCAGGTTGAAGAACAGCATCGCCACGCCGATGTTCTTGGTGCGCGTGAGGCGATAGGCCGCCATGCGCGGCAGCCAGCGCCGCAGCGCCTGCGCGATCGGGTCGCGCGCCGGCAGCGACAGCACGTAGGTGGGCGAGCGCTGCAACATCGTCACGTGCGCAGCCGTCTTCGCCATCTCGGGCACCAGCGTGACGGCGGTGGCGCCGCTGCCGATCACCACCACGCGCTTGCCCGCGTAGTCGAGGTCTTGCGGCCAGAACTGCGGATGCACCACGCGGCCGGCGAAGTCGGCCGCGCCGGGGAACTCGGGCGCGTGGCCTTCGGTGTAGCGGTAGTAGCCGCTGCAGGCCAGCAGGAAGCGGCAGGCCAGGCGCGAACGGCGAACGATGCCCGCGGCATCGGGCGCGTGCTCGATTTCGAGGGTCCAGCGCGCGTCGGCCGACGACCAGTCGGCGCGCACCACCTTGTGGCCATGACGCACCTGGTGGTCGAGGCCGTGCTCCACGGCGGTCTCGACGATGTAGTCGCGGATGGCCGGGCCATCGGCCAGCGACTTGGCGTCCGTCCACGGCTTGAACGCGTAGCCCAGCGTGAACATGTCGGAGTCGGAGCGCACGCCCGGGTAGCGGAACAGATCCCAGGTGCCGCCCATCGCGGCGCGGCTCTCGAGGATGGTGAAGCGGCGGCCGGGAAAGTCGCGCTGCAGGTGCACCGCCGCGCCGATGCCCGACAGGCCGGCGCCAACGATGATCGCATCCAGGACCTCGATGTCGTCGGGCAGCGCGGCCTTCAGGAACTCGGCGGCGCGCGCGATGGAGCGGCGCGCCTCGGGCACCTTGGCCAGCAGCTGCCAAGCGTGCGGCACCACGGGCCACACGGTGGTCTCCACGTGCACGCCGGCCGCGCGCGCCTTGTGCGCGAAGCGCAGGCCGTCGTCGCGCAGCGCTTCTTCGGCGGCCACGTGGAACAGCAGCGGCGGCAGGCCGTGCGGGTCGCCGAACAGCGGCGAGATCAACGGGTTCGTGGCGTCGCCGGTGGTGCCCAGGTAGGCGTTGCCGAGGTTGGCCAGCGACGGCCCATGGAACA
>JACMOG010000246.1 GCA_014378125.1 Vitreoscilla sp.
CAGCGCTTCTCCCCTTTTGTGAGAACCATTCGCGGCGGCGACTACCCCCACTGGGGCGAGCGGCCCCGCCCACGCGGCGCAGCCGGCTACGCCGCCCGCGACGTGCAGCGCCTCGCCCGACGGGCGCGCGCGCACGACTCGCCACTCGTCGGCCCGCTCGTCGAGCAACACCCACCAGGCTCCGCGCGTCGCGTCCGGCGGCGTCGGCACGAGCTCCCGCCGCCGCGCCGCCAGCAGCGCCGGGGGCGCGTCGAGATGCGCCTCCAGCACCGGTCCGCCGTCATGCAGCGCCACGTGTGGCCGTGGTGCAGGCCGGCTTGCACCAGCGCGGCCATCCAGCCCTGCGCCTCGGGCGCCGCCTGGCCGATGGCCGCATGGGCCGACGGTGGCAGGAACGAGGTGTAGACCGGGTGGCGTGGCAGCAGCGCGGCGACGTCGATGCGCCAGCGCACGCCGAAGGGGCGCTGGGCCTGCAGCGGATACTCGGCGTAGAAGTGCGCGCTCAGGCCTTGCCGGAACGGCGACTGGCCGGCGGCGTCGCGCACGCCGGGCAGCTCGGCGATGAGTGGCCCCGCGTGACGCCCGCAGCTGCGATCGCTCGCGCGCGTGAGTGCAGCGACGCGGCCTGCAGCAGCAGGCGCCACGCCAGCGCCTGCTCGGCCAGCGTGAGATGGTCGACGTCGCAGGCGGCGTCCGAGAGTTCCGTGGCGCCGGTGTGGTCGTTGCCCATCAGCAGCGTGCTCCGGCGATGGAACACCGACCCGCGCGGCCGCGTGTTCTACGCGAGCGTGAACCTGTCGTTCTGAGCCTGCCCACGTGGGCCTGCGCCGTCGAGAGCGCGGGAATTTGTCCTACGCCCCGAACTGACCCTGGCCGACACCGCGCGACCCGCTCCGGTGGGAAAGTAGACCCAGGCCGAAAGACATCGGACGCATAACTCGAACAACATCCGATGTCCACCGGCCCCCTACAACCCCACAGGAGCTCAACATGAACCAGGATCAAGTCAACGGCCGCGCCGAAACCATCAAGGGCAACGTGAAGGAAGCCGCCGGCAAGCTGGTGGGCAACGAACGCCTCACCACCGAAGGCCAGGCCGACCAGGCCGCCGGCAAGGTGCAGTCGACCGTCGGTGACGTGAAGAACGACGTCGGCAGCGCCATCAAGAAGGCGATCGACCGCTGAGACAGGCCCGACGGCATTCGCGCCCCAGCGTGGCGCGGCCCTCTACAGACCGGTTCACGCGATCGATTCGTCGGTCGCATCAACGTCAAGACGGACGACGACGCCCGGACATCCAGTGCATGTCCGGGCGTCGTCGTTCGTGGGCGCGATTCACAGGTTGTCCGACGATTCGAGTCCGACGGGCAGCGGATCGTAGCCGGCGTCCACCAGGGCCTGCTGCAACACGAAACGGTCGAGTTCCGAACGCACGTGCACGCGCCTGGTTCCGAGGTCGACATCGACGCCCGCGGCGGGATCGAGCGCGTGGATGGCGGTGGTGACGGCGTTCACGCAGTGGGCGCAGCTCATTCCTTCGACGTGGAAGTCGGGCATGGGGATCTCCTGGAGGGCAATGCGGCAGTGTCGCGCGCCTCGATGATGCCGGTCCGCGAGCGTGCCGGCGGCCCCAGGCGGCGCGCGGGTTTGACGTGGCGCAACTCGTCCCCAGATGTCCCTTTGCGTGGGGCTTTTCCATTCTGCGCAGATCGTTACAGCCAGAGCGTCGACACTGTCGGCATCCTGCGTTTCAATGGCCTCGAAGATGTCCAGCTCGCCGTCCGTCACCGCGCTGGCCACGTTTCTGGGCTGGGGACTGTCCACGGGCCACTGGCAACGCGCCGTGCTCGATGCCGTGGCCGTGCTGGTCATCGCCTATCCGTGCGCGCTCGGCCTGGCCACGCCGACCGCGCTGATGGTGGGCACCGGCGTGGCCGGGCGCCACGGCATCCTCATCAAGGACGCCGAGGCGCTGGAGATCGCGCATGACGTGTCCGTGGTGGCGTTCGACAAGACCGGCACGCTCACCGAAGGCCGACCGATGCTGGTGGCCTGCGTGGCCGTCGACGGCCACGCCGCGCGGCTGCTGGCGCTCACGGCCGCGGTGCAGTCGGGCAGCACGCACCCGCTCGCCCGCGCCGTGCTCGTCATGGCGCGCAGCACCCGCGCGCGCGTCCCGCCCGCCAGCGCGCAACGCGCGGTGCCCGGCAAGGGCGTGGCCGCGCACGTGAGTCCGCCCGCCGACCCGCGCACCACCGCCGAGGCGCGCCTGGCCGAGGCCATCACCGCCAGCGTCATCATGAGCGCGCGCCAGAGCGCCGGGCTGTCGCCGGGCACCGGCCTGGCCCCCGAGGGGGACGGCGAGCTGGAGCCGCTGTCGGACCGCGCCACCGAGCTGCAGGCGCTGGGGCGCACGATCTCGTGGCTGGCCGATGTCTCCGGCGACGCGCCGAAATTGCTGGGCCTCGTGGCCTTTGGCGACCGCCTGCGCGACGGCGCGATCGAGGCCGTGCAGCAACTGCAGGCCGACCGCGTGCGCACGGTGATGATCAGCGGCGACGGCCGCGCCAGCGCCGAGGGCGTGGCGCACCTGCTGGGCATCGAGGAGGTGCACGCCGAGGTGCTGCCGGGCGAGAAGGCGTCACTGGCGGCGTCGCTGCGTTCGCTGGCCGGCGCCGCGCACGGTCGCCACCATCGGCCCATCCGCGTGGCGATGGTGGGCGATGGCCTCAACGACGCGCCGGCGCTGGCCGCCGCCGACGCGGGCATCGCCATAGCCTCGGGCACCGACGTGGCCATGCAGGCCGCCGGCATCACGCTGATGCGTCCCGATCCGCGCCTGGTGGCGGACGCGCTCGACATCTCGCGCCGCTGCGTGGCCAAGATCCGCCAGAACCTGTTCTGGGCCTTCGCCTACAACGTGGCCGGCATCGGCCTGGCCGCGGCCGGCCTGCTCAGCCCGATGGTGGCGGGCGCGGCGATGGCGTTCAGCAGCGTGAGCGTGGTCACCAACGCGTTGACGCTGCGGCGCTGGAAGGCCACGCCGTCGCGGCGCGCCTGATCCCGCTCAGGGCTGACGCGTGGCGGCCTCGGCCTTGGTGAAGAAATCGTAGATGCCGTCGTCGCTCATGCTGCGCGCGTCGGCCAGCTCACCGGCCTTGGTGATGAACAGGATCCGGTTGTCGGGCGACACGATCACGGCCGACGGGATGCCCTTCTTCGTGGCTTCGCCGTAGGCGGTGCTCACGTCGACGTTGTGGTCGAAGTGGCCGACGTCCACCTTCACCACCTTGAACTTGCCCATCAGTTCGGCGTTGCGGCCGGTCTTGAGCGCATCGTCGAGCGCGCGGCAGTCGGGACACCAGTTCGCGCCGAAGATCAGCAGCACCGGCTCCTTGGCCGCGGCCGCGTCGTGCAGCGCGGTGGCGATCTGCGCCTTGGCGTCTGCGGTTTCGTCGTAAGGACGGCCGGCGCCGCCGGCCAGCGTGGTGGCGAGCGCGAACGCGAGGGGCAGGAGGAATTTCTTCATGCCGCCATCATGCCCGGAATGAAAAAAGCCCCGCCGAGGCGGGGCTTGCCAGGAGCGGTGGCGTTCAGGCGTTGGCGCGGTGGCCGACCACGGTCACGAACTGGACGGCGACGTGCGCCTGGCCGTAGGGGGCCATGGCCAGGGTGTCCGCGGCCGCGTACTGGCTCGACGCGATGCCGTTCATGCCGGCGACGACGCCCAGGGTCATGAGGGCGGACAGGGCGAGGGCGGCGAACTGGGCGGTGGACTTGGTCATGGTGGGCTCCTGGTGTCTGGGGGTGGGTTCGGAGTCGTTTCGTCGATCCGATGAATGAACTCTAGGAGCGTGCCGGGGCCTCGCAAACCGGGTTGCGACGAGCCGCGCCGACGCCGGCGCCAGATGCAATTTCGACCGACGAAACGTCAGCCGGCCAGCGCCTGCGGCATGAACGCGCGGGCCGAGTTGGCGCGGATCACGTCCAGGAAGCGGCGCAGCCGCGCCGGGTGGAAGCGCGCCTGCGGGTACACGAGGTACACCGGCAGCGGGGCGGCGCGCCAGCGCGGCGCGATGTGCACCAGCCGGCCGTTGGCCAGGTCGTCGGCCACCAGCCAGGCCGACGCGATCGCGGCGCCCACGCCGGTGACCGCGGCCGTGCGCAGCGCGTACAGGCTGTCGGTGCTCATGCGCGGTGCGATGGGCACGCGGGCCTCGCGAGCGTCGTCCAGCGAGGTCAGCGCCAGCTCGTTGCGGTAGTACGGGCGCAGCGCGAGCCAGGGAATCGTGGCCAGGTCCTCCGGCGACGGCGTCGCCGGCAACCGGGCCGCCAGCTGCGGCGCCGCCACCACGATGCGCGGCACCTCGGCCAGCTTCACGGCGATCACGCCCTGGTCGTCGATCTGGCCCACCTGGATGGCGCAGTCGATGCCTTCGGCGATGAAGTCGGGGCGCCGGTCGTGCAGCAGCCACTCGACGTTGACGCGCGGAAACCGGGTCAGGTACTCGGCCAGCGGCGCCACCAGCTGTTGCTGGCCGAACGCGTGCGGCGCGATCACGCGCAGCGTGCCCTCGGGCTCGTCGCCGGCGCCGCGCAGGTCGGCCTCGAACGCGTGCCAGCTGGCCAGCAGCTCGCGGGCGCGCTCCAGGCAGCGCTGGCCGTCCTCGGTGAGCGTCATCGAATGGGTGGAGCGGCGCAGCAGCCGCACGCCCAGCGAGCGTTCCAACGCCTGCAGGCGGCGACTCACGGTGGGCTGGGTGGTGCCCAGTTGCGCGGCGGCGGCCGACAGCGTTCCCGCGTCGACGATGCGCACGAAGGTCTCCATCAGGTCGAATCGGTCGGCGGAGGTGGCGGGCTTGCTCATGCGCCAAGCGTATAGCAATTGTTCGCTTGACGGGCCTACCCGGCACGACATCCGCTCGCCACAATCTCGCCATCGCCTGGCAATCCGGGCCCACCCGCCTGTCCAACATTCACGCCATGCATACATCTTCCGCCGCTCCCGGCCCGGCCCTGACGCTGCCCCTGGTGGGCCTGCTCGCCGCCGGCTCCGGCCTGTCGGTGGCCGCGCTCTACTACAGCCAGCCGATGCTGGGCGAGCTGGGCGCCGACATCGGCGCCTCCGCCCGCGAGATCGGCCTGGTGCCCATGCTCACGCAGCTGGGTTATGCCGCCGGCATCTTCTTCCTCGCGCCGCTGGGCGACCGCTACGACCGCCGCCGCATCATCCTGTGGTGTCTGGTGGCCCAGTGCCTGTGCGGGGCGCTGCTGCTGGCATTCACCCAGAGCGGCTCGCGCGTGGTGTGGCCGGTGTTCTGCATCCTGGTGCTGTACGGCAGCGCACGCGCCTTCATGATGCCGGCCTCGCAAGCCATTTTGCGCAACATGGTGCCGATCGAAGTCTTCGGCCAGG
>JACMOG010000018.1 GCA_014378125.1 Vitreoscilla sp.
GACCGTGACGCTGCCGCTGATGAACCAGAACGAAGGACCCATCGCCGAGGCCAAAGCCAAGCGGCTGCAGGCCGTGGCGGTCTTCAACGCCACTCAGGCACGGGCGCTGGCCGAGCTTGACGCAGCGTTTGCGAACTACGAAGCCAGTCGGCAGACGCTGTCGGCGGCTGATTCGCTGGCTGTGGCACAGACCGACCAGCTTCGCAAGGTACGTTCGTCCTTCACGGCGGGCGAGATCGACCGCGGAGTCTTGCTGGGAACTCAGCTGGAGATGGCGCAGCTGGAGCTCACGCGCATCGACGCAGCCGCCAAGGCGCAGCAGGCCATCGCCGGTTTGGAAGACGCGACCCAATGGCCGCTCATGGCGCCGGCCTTGCGCCACGTCGAAACAGTCCAAGACAATCCGCGCCCGACAGAGGAACAGAACCCATGAACCGCAAATCTCTCGGGGCGATCGCCGTCGCCGTAGTGGCAGCCGCGCTGCTCGTCTTCGCATTCATTCAGGGGCGCACCGAGTTCGCGAAAGAACAGGAGCGCGAGGCGCCGGTGAAGGCGCCTTCGCGCGTCACCACGGTCGCTGGCGAGGCCATCGTGGCCATTGACGACGTGACCCTGGTCAAGAGCGGAATCACCGTCGCCTCGCTGGCCCCCGTTTCGCGCGCACCGGAGCACCCGGCCTACGCCACGGTGCTGGCCGTCCAGGACTTGGCCGACGGCCGCGCGAGCTACGCCAATGCCCGGGCGCAACTCGACAAAGCCCGCACCAGCCTGGACGCGGCGCGCAACGAGTATCAGCGCTTGAAGCAGCTGCACGACGACGACAGCAATATCTCCGACAAGGCCTTCCAGGCCGGCGCTGCCGCGCTGGCCACGGAAGAGGCCAACGTCCGCGCCGCGCAGGTCGCCGTGCAGAGCGTGGACGCAGGCGTCGAGCAGCGCTACGGCGCTGTGGTCGCGAAGTGGTTCACCAACGACGCGCCAGCCTTGCAGCGCCTCGTACGGCAACAGGATGTGCTGGTGCAAGTCACGCTGCCTGGGGAGGCCGTTCAGTCCAGACCGCCCGGGACCATTCGTCTGCAGGTCGGCGACAACGTGTTCATGTCGGCGTCGCTGTTGGGACGCTCGCCCCGCGTCGATCCGCGCGTACAGGGCATGGCATACCTGTACCTCGCGCCCGCACAGGCACTGACCCCGGGGATGAACGTGCTGGCCTACCTGCCCGGTGAGGGCGCCGTCGGCGGCGTCCTCATCCCGCATTCCGCGGCCGTCTGGTGGCAAGGCAAGCCCTGGGTCTATGTGCAGCGCTCGCCCGGCCACTTCGCGAGAATCGAGGTGCCGGCTGACCAGCCTACTCCGGAGGGGTTCATCGTTCGCTCGGGCGTGCGAGCGGCCGACCATGTGGTGGTGACCGGCGCGCAGCTGCTGCTATCGGAGGAATTCCGGTCGCAGATTCAGGTCGGTGAAGAAGGCGGCGGCAAATGAGCGCGCGCTCCAATGGCGTCTTGCGCGGCATCATCGGCTTCTCGCTGCGCTTTCGTGGCGTGGTGTTGGTACTGGCAGTCGTGCAGATTGGCTTCGGCCTGTACTCGTTGTCGCGCGCCAAGTACGACGTCTTTCCCGAATTCGCACCGCCTCAGGTGGTGATTCAGACAGAAGCGCCGGGCCTCGCCCCGGAACAGGTCGAGGTGCTGGTCACCCAGCCGGTAGAGAACTCCATCAACGGCGTGGCCGATATCGAGTCGCTGCGCTCAAACTCGATTCAGGGCTTGTCGGTGGTGACGGCCACGTTCGGTGCCAACAGCGACATCTACCGCAACCGGCAAGTCATCGCGGAGCGGTTAACCTCCCTGACGGGGCAGTTGCCCCAAGGCGTGCAGCCGCCGAGCATGACGCCGCTTACCTCGTCCACGAGCGTGGTACAGGCGATCGGACTGACCTCCGCCAAACGCTCGTTGATGGAGCTGCGCACGGTTGCCGACTGGACGATCCGCCAGCGCCTGCTCGCAGTGGCCGGCGTCGCGAAGGTGTCCGTCTTCGGCGGCGAGGCGAAGCAATTGCAGGTGCAGATCCGGCCCGAGCGCCTGGTCAAGTACGCCTTGTCGATGAGCGACGTGCTCAACGCCGCGCGCAACGCCACCGGCGTGCGCGGCGCAGGCTTCATCGACAACCCGAACCAGCGCATCGTGCTGCAGACCGAGGGCCAGGTGCTGACCCCGCAAGCGCTCGCCCGAACGGTGGTGACACACCATGACGGCAGCAACGTCACGCTGGGCGACGTCGCCGACCTCGCCGAAGCGCCAGAGCCGTTGATCGGAGAGGCCTCGATCATGGGCAAGCCAGGCGTTCAGCTTGTGGTCTCCGAGCAGTACGGCGCCAATACCCTGCAAGTGACCCAGCGCGTCGAGGCCGCGCTGCAAGAACTGCGACCTGCGGTGGAGGCGCAAGGCATGGTGCTCACCACCGACTTGTTTCGGCCGGCCAACTTCATCCAGACCGCGACCGACAACGTCAAGAGCTCGCTGGCGATCGGTGCGGTGCTGGTCGTGCTGGTCTTGTTCGCGTTCCTGTTCAACCTGCGCACCGCGCTGATCTCGATTGCCGCCATCCCGTTGTCGCTGTTGATGGCGGTCTCGGTGATGGACTATTTCGGCTTCAGCCTCAACACCATGACGCTCGGCGGGCTGGCGATCGCGATCGGCCTGTTGGTAGATGACGCCGTCATCGCGGTCGAAAACATCTTCCGGCGCTTGCGCGAGAACAAGGAGTCCGCGCATCCGAGGGCCGCGCTCGATGTAGTGCTCGCCGCGACGTGGGAGGTTCGCAGCGCGGTGGTCTATGCCACGCTGGCGATTGCCCTGGTGTTCGTGCCGGTGCTCACGATGTCGGGCATCGCCGGCCGGTTGTTCGCCCCGCTGGGGGTGGCCTACATCGTGGCGACGCTCGCCTCGCTGCTCGTGGCGCTGACGGTGACGCCCGCGCTGTCACTCACGCTGCTCAGCGGGCAGCGCCTGGTCGCGCACGAGCCGCCGGTCGTGCGCTGGTCCAAGACGAAATACGCCTCCCTGCTGAGCCGAGTGGAGCGTCACCACAAGGGGATTCTTGCCGCGGTGATCGTCGTATCGCTGGCGACGTTCGCGACCTTGCCCCTATTCGGCGGCGGATTCATTCCGGAACTCCGAGAGGGGCATTTCATCGTCCACATGTCGGCCGTGCCGGGCACCTCGCTGCAGGAGTCGCAGCGACTCGGCCGCCAGGTCACGCAGGCGCTACTGAAGCTGCCCTTCGTGCACGCGGTCGGCCAGCGCGTGGGGCGCGCCGAGAAGGCCGACGACACCTGGGGGACGCACTACAGCGAGATCGACGTGGACCTCAAGCCGCTGCAGGGTGAGGAAGCCGAGTCGGCACAAGCCGAGATCCGCAAGGCGCTGGCAGCGTTTCCGGGGGTGAACTTCTCAGTCAAGACGTTCCTGACCGAACGTGTGGAGGAGACGCTGTCGGGCTACACGGCGTCGGTGGTGGTGAACGTCTACGGCGACGATCTC
>JACMOG010000247.1 GCA_014378125.1 Vitreoscilla sp.
CTGGGCTGGCTGGCCGGGCAATGGGGGTTCTACATGGGCCTGGGCGTGCGGCCCAGCCCCTTCGTGAGCAACGACGCGCTGGCCCTGCTGCTGTTCATGATGGGCCTGCCGCCGTTCATGTTCTTCGTCTCGCCCATCTTCGCCAGCCTGTCGCGTCGCGACGAGTACCAGGCCGACGCGTACGCCCGCAGCAACGCCAACGCGGCCGACCTGGTACGCGCGCTGCTCAAGCTGTACGAAGACAACGCCTCCACGCTCACGCCCGACCCGATGTACGTCAGTTTCTACTACTCGCATCCGCCCGCGTCGGCGCGCATCGCCGCGCTGGGGCTGGACGCCGCCTCGCTGGCCGGAGCCGTGGCATGAGCGCCGCCTCGTCGCGCGGCGCGCCGGCGCCGTCGAAGTTCGCGCTGGCCCGCGTGGTGGGCGTGCACGGTCGCCACTCGGTCATCGAGACGGCCGACGGCACGCGCATGCTGGCGCACGGCCGCGGCAAGAAGAGCGAGGTCATCGTGGGCGATCGCGTGCGCTGGCAGGTGTCGGGCGACGAGGCCGTCATCGAGTCGTTCGAGCCGCGCACCAGCCTGCTCAAGCGCCAGGACGAATGGCGCAGCAAGAACTTCGCGGCCAACATCGACCTGCTGCTGATCATGGTGGCCACCGACCCGCCCTACAGCGAGTCGCAGCTCACGCGCGCGCTCATCGCCGCCGAGGACGGCCGCATCGCGGTCAAGATCGTCCTCAACAAGATCGACCTGCCCGAGGCGACCGCCGCACGCGAGCGCCTGGCGCCGTACCGCAAGATGGGCTACGACGTGCTGGAGGTGGCGGTCAAGACCGACCCCGCCGGCACCCAGGCGCTGTTCGAGCCCCTGCTGGCCGGCAAGACCACGCTGGTGCTGGGCCCCAGCGGCATGGGCAAGAGCACGCTGGTGAACCTGCTGGTGCCGGAAGCCGACGCGCAGGTGGGCGAGATCTCCAAGGCGCTCAAGTCGGGCAAGCACACCACCACCACCACCACCTGGTACTGGCTCGACGACGACCGCCAGAGCGCGCTCATCGACTCGCCCGGCTTCCAGGAGTTCGGCATCCACCACATCAAGTCGGCCGAGCTCGGCTCGCTGATGCTCGACTACGGCATGTACCTGGGCGACTGCAAGTTCACCAACTGCACGCATCGCCACGAGCCCTCGTGCGGCGTGCGCGCGGCCATCGCGCGGGGCGACATCTCGCCGTCGCGCGAGCGCATCTACGAAGAGCTGATGGGCGAGCTCGAGCGGGCGGCTCGGCACTGACCTGGGCATGCCAAGCCGCGCGGCGGTGCAAGCCGACGACCAGTCAGCGAACCCGCGTCACCGCCGACCGTGACCGCCAGCGGGCGGCGCAGGGCGATCAAGGCAGCAGGTTGGCCAGCTTGATGATGAACACCAGCGCCATCCACAGCAGCACCGAGCGCCACACGAGGCCCACGACGATGCCCAGGTGCCCCAGTTGCGGCGGCATGCCCTGCGTGGTGCTGCCGGCCGACTCGAACGCGGCCGCGCCCTCGCCGCTGTCGAAGGTCTTCGAGCGATCGGGGGTGATGCCGGGCGCCGTGCCGCCGCCCAGTTGCACGCCGACGGCGCCGGCCGCGGACGCCAGGATGATGCCCTCGTTGGCATGCTTCCACAGGCCCGCGTCGCGCTTCCAGCCGTCGATGGCGTCCTGGAAGTTGCCGGCCACGGCGAAGCCGAACGCGGTGAGGCGGGCCGGGATGTGGTCGATCAGGCTGAACAGGCGTTGCGACAGTGCCATCAGGTTCTCGTTGATGGGCGTGTCGAGCGACTTGCTGCGGAACGCCCAGTAGCGCGAGGCGAACTCGGCCATCCGGTACAGCACCGCGCCGGCCGGACCGAGCCCGACGAAGGAGAACAGCACGAACGCGAAGAACACGCCGAACACGTGGCGGTGCGCGGCCAGCAGCGAATGCTCGATCATGTGGCGCAGCAGTTCGGTGCGCGGCAGCTCGGACGCGTCGAGGTGGCGCCACTCGGCCAGCAGACGGCGCGCCTCGGGCTCGTCGCCGCCTTCGAGCGCGGTGCGGATGTCGGTGAAGTAGTGGCTGAACTGGCGAAAGCCCAGCGTGAGGTACAGGATCGCCACGTCGAACATCAGCGCCGCGATGGCGTTGTAGTGCGCGATGGCGATGTAGACCAGCGCGGCCGCGAGCGCGGGCGCGATGACGGTGACGATCCACACGATCTTGGCGTGCTGCGGCTTGCCCGCGTCGAAGTTGCGGCCGGTCCAGCCCACCCACGACGCGAGCGAGTAATGCACGACGTTGTTGCGCGGCAGCGGCTTGATCTGCTCGAGCAGCAAGGCAAGGAGGACGGCGACGAAACTCATTGTTCCGGATCATAGCCGCAGCGCGACCGCGGACGCCTCGCGTTCACTCGCGTCGGGCGGACGTCACAGCGGGGTCAGGCGGGCGTCACAGCGGGCGCCACAGGGGATCAGGCGGGCGTCACGCGCGCGTTCAGCGCGCCAGGAACCCGTACAGGTTGCGCAGCATCGCGGCCGTGGCGCCCCACACGAAATACGGCTGGCCGTCCGCGTCCGCGCCCCAGGGCATCGAGATGAAACGGCGCGCGATGCCCTGGAACTCCATCGCGTGGCGGCGATGGTTGGCCGGATCCATCAGGAAGGCCAGCGGCACCTCGAACACCTCGGCCACCTCGAAGGCATCGAGCGCCAGCGCGCGCGGCGGGTCGAGCAGCCCCACCACCGGCGTCACCTCGTAGGCGGTGACGGTGGTGTAGGTAGGCAGCACGCCGATCACCTCGATCTCGTCGGCCGCCAAACCCACCTCTTCCTGCGCCTCGCGCAGCGCCGTGGCGATCGGGTCGACGTCCTCGGGATCGGTGCGGCCGCCCGGAAAGCTCACCTGGCCGGCGTGGTCGTTCAGGTGGTCGGTGCGCCGCGTCAGCAGCACGGTGAGACCCTCGGGCCGGCGCACCAGCGGCACCAGCACGGCCGCTGCGCGAACCGCCCGCTCGGACAGGCGCTGGCCGTCGCCGATGAACTCGGGCACCCAGGCGTCCTCGCCATCGCCCTTGCCGGCCGGTGCGTGCAGCGTGGACGCGAAACGCGCGCGCAGGGCATCGGGCTGGAGTCGGTCCGCCGGGATGGCCGGCAGGTGGTTGTCTGTGCTCACCACCGGCGCCAGGTGCGGCTCGCGGATCGGCGAACGCGGCGCGGCAGGAGCGGACGAGCTATCGGAATCGGACATGCGGGCAGGGGAGATGGAGGCGGGGCAATCGACCATTGTGCGACCGCCGGCAAGACCGTGTCAGCGCCGGAAACGAAAAAGCCCGACGGAGCCGGGCTTCGTGAAACGAAAAAGCCCGACGGAGCCGGGCTTCGTGAAACGAAAAAGCCCGACGGAGCCGGGCTTCGTGAAACGAAAAAGCCCGGCAGAGCCGGGCTTTCCTGTCTGGTCCCGGAGCGTCCCGAAGGACGCCGGAAACTCAGGCCAGCTTTTCCTTGATCCGGGCCGACTTGCCAGAACGTTCGCGAAGGTAGTACAGCTTGGCGCGACGGACGTCGCCGCGGCGCTTCAGCTCGATCGACGCGATCAGCGGGCTGTACAGCTGGAACGTGCGTTCCACGCCTTCGCCGCTGGAGATCTTGCGAACGATGAAGTTGGAGTTCAGGCCACGGTTGCGACGGGCGATGACGACGCCTTCGTACGCCTGGACGCGCTTGCGCGTGCCTTCGACGACGTTGACGCTGACGATCACGGTGTCGCCGGGGGCGAAGACCGGAATCTTCTTGTTCAGGCGAACAATTTCTTCTTGTTCGAGGATAGCGATCAGATCCATGAGGAACCTTTGTCAGTCCCGTTCTTGCCGGCGCACTATTGCTTTGAATGCGGCACTGGAGTCCTTCCAGTTGTCGAAAGCGGGGACCTGCGGATAAACAGTCCGGCGCTCTCTACGGCCACTTCTGCCCGGCAGAGGAACGGTGAGCCCGCTATTCTAGCGCAGACAAGGCCAGGCCCGCCAGGAATTTCTCGTCAGCCTTCGTCAGCTGCCCGGCGGCCCGCGCCGCCGCGACCAGGTCGGGCCGGCGCCCGGCAGTCAGGGCGAGCGACTGCTCGCGGCGCCAGCGCGCGATGTCCTTGTGGTGGCCCGACAGCAGCACCGGCGGCACCGGCACCTCGCCCTCGGGCGTGGCCAGGATCTCGGGACGGCTGTAGTGCGGGCAGTCGAACAGCCCCTGCTCGAAACTGTCCTGCAGGTGCGACTGCTCGTCGCCCAGCACGCCGGGCATCAGCCGGGCGATGGCGTCCAGCAGCGTCAGCGCGGGCAGCTCGCCGCCGGACAGCACGAAGTCGCCCAGGCTCAGCTCGATGTCCACGTGGCGGTCGATGACGCGCTGGTCGAGGCCTTCGTAGCGGCCGCACAGCAGCGTCGCGCCGGGGCGGGC
>JACMOG010000248.1 GCA_014378125.1 Vitreoscilla sp.
AGCGCAGCGAGAAGTCCTGCGCCATGCGCACCAGCGCGTCGTACGCCGCGGTGTCGCCGTGCGGATGGAAATTGCCCAGCACGTCGCCCACCACCTTGGCGCTCTTGCGCGCCTTCGGGCCCGTGGGCGCGGCGTTGGTGAACGACAGGCCCATGCGGTGCATCGCGTAGAGGATGCGGCGCTGCACGGGCTTGCAGCCGTCGGACACGTCGGGCAACGCGCGGCCCTTGACGACGCTCAGCGCGTATTCGAGATAGGCACGCTCGGCGTAGTGGGCGAGGGTCAGCGCGTCGCCGCTGCCGCCTCCGTCGCCGCTGCCGCTGCCGCTGCCGCTGCCGGACGCGAGGGGAGTCTGGTCCATGGTCAAACCGGTCTTCCTTTGATCGCCGCGGCGCGCACTCGGCGCGGCCCGCAAGCGGTCATTGTGGCAGCCCGCGAAGGGCTCAGGAGACCACTTCCACGCCGTGGGCGTGGCGTGGCAGCTTGCGCTGCAACAAGGCCCAGTAGAGCTCGAGCACCATGTGGACATGGGCCTCGGTCTCGGCGATCTCGGGCATCTGGCCACCGGCCTTGCGCACGCTGCCTTCGCCGGCGTTCCAGGCGGCCAGCGCGATGTCGATGCCGCCGTAGCGACGCATCAGGTCGGCCAGCATCCGTGCGCCGGTGAAGACGTTGGTGCGAGCGTCGAGCATGCGTTCGGCCGCCGGCACCTGGCGCTCCTCGCGCGTGCCGTAGCGGTCGGCCGTGACCGGCGTCAGCTGCATCAGGCCCACGGCGCCGCGCGGCGACACCGCGCGGGCGTTGTAGCTGGATTCGACCGTGATCACGGCCTTCAGCAACGCCTCGTCGACGCCGGTGCTGCGCGCCGCCTCGTCGAGCACTGGCTGCAGCGCCTTGACGTCGGGCGAGATCTCGAGCCACGTGAGCAGGCCGTCGGTGCCCTGGGTCTTGCCCGGCACCCGGCGGCCCTCGGTCTCGCGCAGCACCTGATCGTAGTGCGAGTCGATCTGGCTAGCCGCGAAGTGGGCCACGCCGGCGCCGTCGACATAGCCCCACAGCACGGGCTTGCCGGCCACGGGGACGATGGGCGTGCTGGCGGCGACGTCGTCGGCGGCGTCCGTGCGGTGCGTCCGGTTCGAGGAGTTCGAGGCGATGGGCGTCGGCCGCGCGGACTCGCGGCCGCAGCGCGTCTCGGGCACGGAGTCGCAGGCGGCCATCGAGCCGCAGACGAGGGCCACCGCGGCGGCGACCAGGCGCAGCGAACGCGTCATGCCGATCGGCCCCACGACGG
Source organism: Vitreoscilla sp. (assembly GCA_014378125.1). The sequence continues at coordinate 1,292 of JACMOG010000248.1, forward strand.
CGCCTCGAGCGTGCCCTCCACGCGCGTCTCGTACTCGCGTTCGAGCATGGACATCACGATCATCGTCTCCCACTCGTCCACGCCGTCTCCGCCCAGCCGCAGGCTTTCGCGCAGGCGGCCTTCCTCCCCGAAGCCCTCGCCCGCATAGAGGTGGCGTGCGCGCGGGTTGCGCGACTTCACGTCGAGCCAGAAACGGTGCGCGTGCAGGTCGCGGAAGGCCAGTTGCTTGAGCAGCCGCACGCAGGCCCGGCCAAGGCCGCGGCCATGGGTCTGCAGCACGATGCGCTTGAGCTCCACCGAACGGTTGGGGCTGCGGCAGCCCTGCAGGATGACGAAGCCCGTGCGCGCCCAGTCGGCGCCGGCCTCGACGATGAAGTGGCGCGAGTCGGGAAAGCGGATCGCGCCCTCGTGCTGCGTGCGCTCCCACGGCGTGATGAACGGCAGGTTGCGGTCGTCCTGTTCCACCGACACGACGAAGTCGAGGTCGGACAGCATCGTCGGACGGATCCGAAGATGGGCGCTCTCGGCAAGGTCGGGTGAGGTCATGGGGGGCGGCGCGCGAAGGAGCTGGATTCTAGGAGCAAGGATCCCAGGGACGCGCCGACGGAAAGCCCCGAAGAACGCGGGATTACTGCACGATTTGTCACCCCGCCTGGATAAGTGGCCGCCGCGGAGCCCAGGTCCCCTACGCGAGGACGACGATCATGTAAGCGGATGATTCGGCGGCTCGTTCCGGCTAGATATCGATCTCGACCGCGTCGCCGCGTAGTTCCATCAGCTCGCGCCGCGCATGCGCCTCGCCCTTGCCCATCAGTCGCGTGAACGACCCTTCGGTCTGCACCAGGTCGAGCAGGCCCAGCTCGACGCGCAACAGTCGCCGCGTCTCGGGGTTCAGCGTGGTGTCCCACAACTGTTCGGCGTTCATCTCGCCCAGGCCCATGAAGCGACTGATCGTCCACGAGCCGTCGCGCGCGCCTTCCTTGCGCAGCTTGTCGAGCGTGGCCTCGAGCTCGCCCTCGTCGAGCGCGTAGATCTTGGCGGCCGGCTTGCGCCCGCGCGCCGGCGCGCCGATGCGGTACAGCGGCGGCTTGGCGACGTGCACGTGGCCGCGCGCCACCAGTTGCGGGAAGTGGCGGAAGAACAGCGTGAGCAGCAGCACCTGGATGTGCGACCCGTCGACGTCGGCGTCGGACAGGATGCACACCTTGCCGTAGCGCAGCCCCGAGAAGTCGGGCGTGTCG
>JACMOG010000249.1 GCA_014378125.1 Vitreoscilla sp.
GAGATCCGCCCCGGCTGGGGCAGCGGGGCGCAGAAGGGCACCGAGCCCGGCGACGAGTTGACGCCGCAGGGCTTCGTGGGCAACAACGCCGGTGGCGTGCTGGGCGGCATCTCCACGGGCCAGGACCTGCGCGTGTCCATCGCCATCAAGCCCACCAGCTCCATCCGCACGCCGCGCCGCTCCATCGACCGCGCGGGCGAGCCCGCCGTCGTCGAGACCTTCGGCCGCCACGATCCGTGCGTGGGCATCCGCGCCACGCCCATCGTCGAGGCGATGCTGGCGCTCGTTGTGATGGATCACGTGCTGGCGCATCGCGCGCAGTGCGGAGACGTCGTGGTCGAACAACCGCCGATCGCGGCGGCTGCACCGCGCGACTGATCCGCCTGTCGCGGAAAAGCGCCGTTCGTCGTGCGACGAACCGCTTCGTCCAGCTGCACTGCAACTCGTCCCGGCCCAACAGCACTTCATCGCAATCGGGGCGCAGTTCCGAACGCCCGCGTCCACACTCCGTCGAAATTCAGGATGAGCCTGGAACAAGACGAAGGAGCTGAACATGCGCAAGCGCTGGTTGATCGGGGGTGCCGTCGTGGCGATGGCCATCGGGGCGGGCGTGGCCATCAAGGCCGGCAAGGGCGCGGCGGCGGTGCCCGCGAGTTCGGCCATGGCGGCCAACCAGCCTGGCAAGGCCGACGAGAGGAGACTCGCCTTCACGGCCGCCGAGGCCACGCGGCCCGTGTCGTTGACGTTGCCGCAGGTCGTCGAGTTCTCGGGCGCGCTGGTCGCGCCGGACACGGCGATGGTGCGCGCCAAGGCCACTGGCACGCTGCTGTCGCTCGACGTACAGGAGGGCCAGCGCGTGAAGGCGGGGCAGCTGCTGGGCCGCATCGACGTGAGCGACCTCGCCAGCCATGTGGCCGAGCGCAGCGCCAACCTGGCCGCCGTCCGGACGACGCTGGCGCAGGCGCAGCGCACGCACGAGTCCAACGTGCACCTGGCCGACGACAAGTTCATCTCGCCCATCGCGCTCGACAACTCGAGGTCGCAGCTCGACAGCGCCAAGGCCCAGGTGGACGCGGCCCAGGCGGCGCTCGATTCCGCACGCATCGCGCTGCGCGACGCGTCGCTGGTGGCGCCCATCAGCGGCATCGTGTCGAAGCGCTACGTGGTGGCGGGCGAGAAGGTGAGCGCGGAGCAGCAGGTGGTGACCATCGTCGACCTGCGCCGGCTCGAGCTGGCGGGCACGGTCGGCACGCAGGACGTGGCGCGGCTGTCGGCCGGCATGCGGGTCACCCTGAAGATCGAGGGCGTCGACAAGCCGCTCGAAGGCAAGCTGGCACGCATCGCGCCGGCGGCCGAGGCCGGCACGCGCTCCATCGGCGTGGCGGTGCAGCTGCAGAATCCGAAGGAGACGCTGCGCGCGGGCCAGTACGCCGTGGCGCAGGTGCAGATCGGCGACGCCACGCCGCGCCTGACCGTGCCCATCGGCGCCATCAGCTCGGCCTCTGGCCAGGAGTACGTGTGGACGGTGGAGGGCGGCAAGCTGCTGCGCCGTACCGTCACCACGGGCCGCCGCGACCCGGTGCGCGACCGCGCCGAGGTGCTGGACGGCCTGTCGGCCGACGTGCCGGTGCTGGGCGCGCGCTTCGACAACCTGCGCGAGGGCGCTAAGGCGCGCGTGGTGGCCGTCGCCACCGCCGCGACGCCGAAGCCGAAGCCGATCGCACCCGCCACCGCCACCCGCTGATTCCAGGAGACCTGCCATGTGGATGACGCGCGTCGCCATCAACAACCCCGTATTCGCGACCATGGTCATGGTGGCGCTGTGCGTGCTCGGGTTGTTCTCGTACCAACGGCTGGGCGTCGAGCAGATGCCCGACATCACGATCCCCGTCGTCTTCGTCAGCGTGCAGTACCCGGGCGCGTCGCCCGGGGCCGTGGAGACCGAGATCACCAAGCCGCTGGAGGATGCCCTGAACGGCATCGCGGGCATCAAGATGATCCGCTCCAACAGCATGGAAGGCCGCAGCGAGACGGTGGTGGAGTTCAACCTGTCGTCCGACATGACGCGCGCCACCCAGGACGTGCGCGACAAGGTGGCGGTGGTGCAGGCCGGCTTCAACCGTGACGTGAAGCCGCCGTTCGTCAGCCGCTTCGACGGCGACAACGCGCAGCCCACCGTGGTGCTCGCTCTGATGGCCAGCAACCGCAGCGACCGCGAGCTGTCGCTGATCGCCGACCAGACGGTGCAGAAGCGCCTCACGAGCGTGGAGGGCGTGGCCCGCGTGACGCCGTCGGGCCTGGTCACGCGCCAGGTGCGCATCGACCTCGATCCGCAGCGGCTGCGCTCGTTCGGCCTCACGCCGGCCGACGTCACCGCGGCCATCAACAAGGCCAACGCCGACCAGCCGGTGGGCGTGCTGTCCAACGCCACGCAGGACTCGATCGTGCGCGTCGAAGGGCGAGTGCTCGATCCGAAGCAGTTCGCCAACCTCGTGGTGGCCCGCAACGCCAGTGGCGGCGTGGTGCTGCTGGGCGACGTGGGCCAGCTCGTGGAGCGCGAGCAGGAGCCCGACTCGCTGTCGCGCATCAACGGCAAGCCGGCCGTCTCGTTCAACATCTACAAGCAGCAGGACGCCAACATCATCAAGACCGGCGCCGCCATCAAGGAGGCGATCGAAGGGATGCGCAAGTCGCTGCCGCCGGGCGTGGAGCTGAAGGTGATCTTCGCCAGCAGCGACTGGGTGGAGGCGTCGCTCACGGGCGTCAAGAAGACCCTCATCGAAGGCGCGCTGCTGACCATCGCCATCGTGTTCCTGTTCCTGCACAGCTGGCGCTCCACCATCATCACGGGCCTGACGCTGCCCATCGCCGTGATTGCGTCGTTCATCGCGATCAACGCGTTCGGCCTCACGCTGAACTTTATGACCATGATGGCGCTGTCGCTTTGCATCGGCCTGCTGATCGACGATGCCATCGTCGTCCGCGAGAACATCGTCCGCCACGTCCACATGGGCAAGGACCACCGCACGGCGGCGCGCGAAGGCA
>JACMOG010000250.1 GCA_014378125.1 Vitreoscilla sp.
CCACGCGTCAGAACAGGTCCTTCGGCAGCGCCGGAATGTTCTTCAGCGGGATGCTCACCACGACGATGGCGCCATGGCGAGCCGCCTCCTGGGCGGTCACCGCCCTGGCGCCGGTCTTTTGAGCCACGTCTTTCAACGTTTCGGGGCCGCGGGAGTTGGCGATGCAGACCGAATGGCCGAGGCTGGTGAGCCGCACGGCAAGCGCGCTGCCGATGTGGCCGGCGCCGATGATTCCGATGTTCATGGTGTGGGTACCTGGGTAGGTGACATGGCGACGGGATGGTCGACATGGGAAGCTGGACGGCTGCGAACAGCCGCACGAAGTTCCTTGCCAGTACACGGCAAGAGCGTGTCCCGCGCAAGGAACCTCCGGTGTCATCGGGTCTCCGCCTTGCCCGCCAGCGGGCCTTCGCTCACTTGGCACAATGCAACGATGAACCAGGCCCTTCGTTTGACCGTTCCCGTCGCCGTCCTGGCCTTTGCGGCCCTGCTGGCCGGGCCGGCCCGCGCCTCCGACGCCGCCGACGAGGCGTTCTACCAGCGCGCGTCCACCTGCGCTGCCGCCATGCAGGTCGATCAGTACGCCCTCGTGGCGCGTGCGCGCCAGGGCGACAAGAGCGTGCGCCCGCAACTGGTCGAGATCACCCGGCTGGGATTCGCCTACGTGGGCGAGGCGTACCTGAAGGGCCTGCGCGATCCGCGCGGCGGCGAGATGCTGAAGGCGGCCACCGCCGAGCAGAAGGACTGGCCCGAGGCCAGGCACAAGGCGCTGGTGGCCCAATGCCGCGTCGAAGCACAGAAGGTGTACGACGACGCCGGCTTCTGGCAGTGGGCGGTCGACAACAAGGCGAACAAGCGCGTCGATCGGTTCATGTCGATGGGGCCGCTGCCGGCCTCGGCGGCCAGCCAGTGACGGCCGCGGCCGTCATCCGCTGACGACACCAGGCGGCTCAGGGCTTCACGAACTTCAACACGAACTCGTCCTTCGGCTGCGGCGGATTGGGCGTGTTCAGGTTGCGCGGATCGCTCGGGTTGCGCAGGAAGTCGCCTTCGGCCAGCAGCTTGAAGCCGGCGGCCTCCACCTCGGCGCGCAGGAACGATTCCTCGATGCGGTGCAGCGTGCCCGACTGCGAGATGCCGGTGCCGGGACGTCCGGCGTGGTCGGCGATCACGTAGAGGCCGCCCGGCTTCAGCGCCTTGAAGACGGCGGCGTTGGTCTGGGCACGGCTCACGTTCATGAAGCCGAAGTCGTGATAGTTGAACATCAGCGTGACGAGATCCAGCTGGCCGTTGGCCACTTCGGGCGGCACCGGATCGTCGTACGACCGCGCCACGTAGGCGATGGGCGCGGCGGCGACGCCGGCCGCCTTCATCGAGCCCGAGCGCGCGGCCAGCATGTCGGCGGCGGTGCGTTGCGCGCGGGGCATCCCCGCGGCGCCGCCCTCGGGCGCGGCCGGCTTGGGCGACGCCGACGACGGGCCGCGGCTCTGCGCCCACACGATGCCGGTGGGGCCGATGGCGCGCGCCAGCAACTCCGTGGTGTAGCCGCCGCCGGTGCTCACATCGAGCGCCGTCCAGCCGGGCTTGACGCCGATGAACATCAGCAGGTCCTCGGGATGGCGGCGCTGGTCGTTGGTGCGGTCGGCCGCGCTGCGGTCGGGGCTGGCGACGATGGCGTCGATCTGCGCGCGCGACAGCGGCGCCACCGTGGTGACGGTGGAGGTGGCCGTGGAGCTGCTGGTGGACGTGACTGCCACCATGGGCGGCTCGGGTTTCGAGGCACAGCCGAACAGGCCCGCCACGAGCAGCGCGACAGGAGCGAGGCGAACGAAGGAGGGCGTCATGAGGTGTCTCGTCGAGTTGGTTTGGCCACGATCCTGCCAGAGCCCGACCGTGGGACGCGTCGGACATCGCCCCACTGGCGTGTAAGAGACCGCCTGCCCGCAAGGCTTGAGAATGGGCCTCCGGACACCATCTGATCCGGTCACCCATGGCCCTGCAAGACTTCCATCCCGCCGTCGCGCGCTGGTTCGAGCGCCGTTTCGGCACGCCCACGCCCGCCCAGGTGGCGGCGTGGCCGCACATCCGCGCCGGGCGCGACACGCTGGTGGCGGCGCCCACGGGATCTGGCAAGACGCTGACGGCGTTCCTGGCCGCGCTCGACGACCTGGTGCGCCGTGGCGTGGCCGGCGACCTGCCCGACGAGACGGCCGTGGTGTACGTGTCGCCGCTGAAGGCGCTGTCCAACGACATCCGCGCCAACCTCGAGCAGCCGCTGGAAGGCATCCGCGCCGAACTGCGGTCGCTGGGCCTGCCCGACGTCGAGGTTCGCACTGCCGTGCGAACGGGCGACACGCCCCAGCGCGAGCGCCAGCAGAGCCTGCGCCGGCCGCCGCACATCCTGGTGACCACGCCCGAGTCGCTGTACGTGCTGCTGGGCTCGCTGGCAGGGCGTCGCATGCTGTCGAAGGTGCGCACGGTGATCGTGGACGAGATCCACGCGCTGGCCGCCAACAAGCGCGGCAGCCACCTGGCGTTGTCGCTGGAGCGACTGCAGGCGGTGGTCGACCAGCCGCCCTGTCCGGCGCTCACGAAGGCCGAGGCTGCCGCCGCCGACGCCGACGGCGTGCTGTCCGACCCGAAGGCCATCGTGCCGGTGGCCCAGCCGCGCCACGTCACGCGCATCGGCCTGTCGGCCACGCAGAAGCCGATCGACGAGGTGGCGCGCTTTCTCGTTGGCGCGGGCAACGTCGTCGACGGCGTGGCCACCTGCGAGATCGTCGACATCGGCTACCGCAAGCAGCGCGACCTGGCGCTGGAGGTGCCGCCCACGCCGCTGGCCGCGGTGATGTCCAACGACCAGTGGGACCAGGTGTACCAGCGCATCGTCGAGCTGGTGGCCACGCACCGCACCACGCTCGTGTTCGTCAACACGCGCCGCATGGCCGAGCGCGCCGCGCGCCACCTGGCCGACCTGCTGGGCAAGGAGGTGGTGGCGGCCCACCACGGCAGCCTGGCGCGCGAGCTGCGGCTCGACGCCGAGCAGCGCCTCAAGCGCGGCGAGCTGAAGGTGCTGGTGGCAACGGCGTCGCTGGAGCTGGGCCTGGACATCGGCGACGTCGACCTGGTGTGCCAGCTGGGCTCGCCGCGCTCCATCGCCGCGTTCCTGCAACGCGCCGGCCGCGCCGGCCACGCGGTGGGCGGCACGCCCAAGGCGCGGCTGTTTCCGCAGTCGCGCGACGAGCTGGTGGAGTGCGCCGCGCTGCTCGACGCCATCCGCCGCGGCGAGCACGACACCCTGCACGTGCCGCCGATGCCGCTCGACGTGCTGGCGCAGCAGGTGGGGGCCGAGACGGCCTGCCGCGACTGGGACGAGGACGCGCTCTACGCGCTGATGCGCCGCGCCTGGCCCTACGCGGCGCTGCCGCGCGAGCGCTTCGACGCCGTGCTGCGCATGCTGGCCGACGGCTACACCACGCGCCAGGGCCCGCGCGGCGCCTACCTGCATCGCGACGCCGTGCACCACCAGCTGCGCGAGCGCCGCGGCGCTCGCATGACCGCGCTCACCTCGGGCGGCACCATTCCGGAGACGGGCGACTACACCGTGATGCTGGAGCCGCAGTCCGACCGCATCGGCACCGTCAACGAGGACTTCGCGGTGGAGAGCCTGGCCGGCGACATCTTCCAGCTGGGCAATACCAGCTACCGTATCCTGCGCATCGAGCCGGGGCGCGTGCGCGTGGAGGACGCCAAGGGCGCGCCGCCCAACATCCCGTTCTGGCTGGGCGAGGCGCCCGGGCGCAGCGACGAGCTGTCGTTCGCGGTGGCACGCCTGCGCGCCGAGGTGGGCGACAACGTGACGCGCCTGGGCATGGCCTCCGCCATCGACGCGCTCGTCGAGCAGACCGCCGGCGGCATCGCCCGCGAGGCCCCGCGCCAGATCGGCGACCACCTGGCCAGCGCGCAGGCGGTGCTGGGCGCTCTGCCCACGCAGCAGCGCATCGTGATGGAGCGCTTCTTCGACCAGTCGGGCGGCATGCAGCTGGTCATCCACCCGCCGTTCGGCAGCCGCCTGAACCGCGCGTGGGGCCTGG
>JACMOG010000251.1 GCA_014378125.1 Vitreoscilla sp.
GTCCGCGCTGCAGGCGCGCGACGAGGTCGAGCACAGCTACGGCGCGATCTGGCTGTACCTCGCCACGCGGCGCGATGGCGGCGACGGCGTGCAGGCGGTCAAGCCGTACGAGCCCACCGCCATGGCCCCCGAGTGGCCGTACGGCGTGCTGCAGCTGATGGAAGGCCGCATCGGCATGGCGGCGGCGCTGGAGGCCTCGCACGAGAATGGCCAGCGTAGCGCCAACCGGGAGTGCGAGCTCTACTACTTCGCGGGCGAGAAGGCGCTGGCCGATGGCGACCTCGCCACCGCGCGCAAGTACCTGCGCATGAGCGTGGCCACCGGCGTGACGGAGTTCATCGAGTACCAGACGGCGCAGCGCGAGTTGAAGCGCATCGGCGACAAGTAGGAGGACGGGGCCTGGCCCCTGGCAAGGCCCCTGGCAACGACCCTCAGATCGCCAGGTCGAGATCCGCGGGCTCGGAGATCGTCGGCAGCGGCACCTTCATCGTCTAGCCCGCGGTGGCCGGCGCGAAGCTGTCGGCACGCGAGAGCGGCCAGTACACCTTGTAGACGTTGTGCGGCCACTCCGCCTCGCCGCGCATCGCGGCCAGCAGCGCGCCCGGCGCCACGAACTCGAGATGGTTGGCCAGCAGCTTCACCTTGTCGCCCGCCACGCGGCGCACCACGTGGTTGGCGGTGATCTGGTTGGGATGCTTCAGGCCGGCGGCCTGCACCAGCTCCTTGAGCGCCTCCAGCGTGTTGCGATGGAAGTTGTGCACGCGCTCGATCTTGGAGGGCACCACCAGCGCCTTCTGGCGCAGCGGATCCTGCGTGGCCACGCCCGTGGGGCAGTGGTCGGTGTGGCAGGTCTGCGCCTGGATGCAGCCGAGCGCGAACATGAAGCCGCGCGCCGAATTGCACCAGTTGGCGCCGAGCGCCATCATGCGCGCGATGTCGAACGCGCTGACCACCTTGCCGGCGCAGCCGATCTTGATCTTGTCGCGCAGGTCCAGGCCGTCCAGCGTGTTGTGCACCAGCAGCAGGCCTCCCTGCAGCGGCGCGCCCACGTGGTCGATGAACTCCAGCGGCGCGGCGCCGGTGCCGCCCTCGCCGCCGTCGACCACGATGAAGTCGGGCAGCAGGCCCGTCTCCAGCATCGCCTTGGCCAGCGCGAACCACTCCCAGGGATGGCCCACGCAGAACTTGAACCCGGTGGGCTTGCCGCCCGACAGGTCGCGCAGCCGCGCGATGAACTGCAGCATCTCCACCGGCGTGGAGAACGCGCTGTGGCTGGCCGGCGAGATGCAGTCGACGCCGATCTCCACGCCGCGGGCCTCGGCGATCTCGCGCGTGACCTTCGGCCCCGGCAGCACGCCGCCGTGCCCCGGCTTGGCGCCCTGGCTCAGCTTGATCTCGATCATCTTCACCTGCGGCTCGCTGGCGTTCTTCGTGAAGAGCTCGGCGTTGAACGTGCCGTCGGCGTTGCGACAGCCGAAGTAGCCCGAGGCCACCTCCCAGATGAGGTCGCCGCCCTGCGCGCGGTGGTGCACGCTGATGGAACCCTCGCCCGTGTCGTGCGCGAAGTTGCCGCGCAGCGCGCCGCCATTCAACGCGCGGATGGCCGCGCCGCTGAGGGCGCCGAAGCTCATCGCGCTGATGTTGAAGATGCTGGCCTCGTA
>JACMOG010000252.1 GCA_014378125.1 Vitreoscilla sp.
CGTGGACGAATGGCACGAGCTGCTGGGCAACAAGCGCGGCGTGCAGGTGCAGCTGGCGCTGGCCCGGTTGCGCCGGCGCCGTCCCGGCCTGATGTGCTGGGCGCTGTCGGCCACGCTGGGCAACCTCGACCAGGCGCTCGCCACGCTGGTGGGTGCGCCCGCGCCGGACGCGCCCGCGCTCGTGCGCGGGGACGTGGCCAAGACCATCGTCATCGACACCTTGCTGCCCGAGCGCGCCGAGCGCTTCTCGTGGGGCGGACACATGGGCCTGCGCATGCTGCCGCAGGTGGTGCAGGCGATCGAGGAGAGCGGCACGACGCTGGTCTTCACCAACACGCGCTCGCAGGCCGAGCGCTGGTATCAGGCGCTGCTGGACGCGCGCCCCGACTGGGCCGGCGTGGTCGCGCTGCACCATGGCTCGCTCGCGAAGGAGGTCCGCGAATGGGTGGAGGCCGGGCTCAAGGCCGGCACGCTGCGCGCGGTGGTGTGCACGTCCAGCCTCGACCTGGGCGTCGACTTCCTGCCGGTGGATCGAGTGCTGCAGATCGGCTCGGCCAAGGGCATCGCGCGCCTGCTGCAGCGCGCCGGGCGCTCGGGCCACGCGCCGGGGCGGCCGTCGCGGGTGACGCTCGTGCCCACGCACAGCCTCGATCTGGTGGAGGCGGCCGCGACGCGCCACGCGGCGCAGGCCGGCCAGGTGGAGTCGCGCCAGGCGCCGCACGAGCCGTTGGACGTGCTGGTGCAGCACCTGGTGACGATCGCGCTGGGCGGCGGCTTCGTGCCCGACGACCTGCTGGCCGAGGTGCGCACCACGGCGGCCTACCGCGACCTGGGCGACGCCAATTGGCAGTGGTGCCTGGACTTCGTGCGCCAGGGCGGCCCGTCGCTGGCCTCGTACCCCGACTTCCAGCGCGTGGCGCCCGACGAGCTGGGCGTCTGGCGCGTGCCCGACGCGCGCCTGGCGCGCCGTCACCGCGTCAACATCGGCACCATCGTCAGCGATGCCAGCATCAACGTGCAGTACGTGACCGGCGGGGCGCTGGGCAGTGTCGAGGAGAGCTTCATCGCGCGCATGAAGCCGGGCGACTGCTTCCTGTTCGGCGGCCGGCTGCTGGAGCTCGTGCGCATCCACCAGATGACCGCGTACGTGCGCAAGGCCACCGCGGGCCGGGCCGCGGTGCCGCGCTGGAACGGCGGCCGCATGCCCTTGTCGAATACCCTCGCCGACGCCGTGCTGCGCGAGCTGGACGCGGCCGACCATGGTGTGTTCGACAGCCCCGAGATGCGCTGCGTGCAGCCGCTGCTGGAGATCCAGCGCGCGTGGTCGGCGCTGCCCACGCCGGCGACGCTGGTGGCCGAGACGTGGAAGAGCCGCGAGGGCTGGCACCTGTTCCTGTATCCGTTCGCGGGCCGGCAGGTGCACCTGGGCCTGGCGAGCCTGCTGGCCTGGCGCGCCGCGCAGCCCGAGCAGGCCACGTTCTCCATCGCCATCAACGACTACGGCCTGGAGCTGCTCAGCGCCCGCGAGATCGCGTGGGCGGAGCGGCTGCCCGCGCTGCTTGCAACGCCGGAGCAGCCTGGCGCGCTTCTGGCGGAGGTGCTGGCCAGCCTCAACGCGACCGAGCTCTCGCGACGCCGCTTCCGCGAGATCGCGCGCATCGCCGGGCTGATCTTTCAGTCGCACCCCGGCGAGCGCCAGTCCAATCGACAGCTGCAGGCCTCGGCCGGCCTGTACTTCGACGTGCTCCAGAAGTACGACCCGGACAACCGGCTGCTGGCGCAGGCCGAGAGCGAGCTGCTGAGCCAGGAGCTGGACGTGCACCTGCTGGCCGCGGCGCTGAAGCGCATGCGCGGGCAGCGCCTGGCCGTCGTGTCGCTCGCGCGGCCGTCGCCGCTGGCGTTCCCGCTGATGGTGGAGCGGTTCCGCGAGAAGCTGTCCAACGAGTCGTTGTCGGACCGCATCGCGCGCATGGTGTCCGACCTGGAAGGCCGAGCGGGTGGCAGCGCGGTGGGCACGGCGGGCGAGGACGCGACGAGCGTGTTCGCGCGGGCGCCGCTGCAGGACACGGCGCAGGATGCGATCGCGCTGGATCGCGACACGCCGGCGCGCCGAACGCCGCGCACGCCGCGCCGGCCGCGCCGCGCGAGGCAGGGCGCATGACCGGCGCCCAGCTGCTGTCGCTGGGCTCGGATGCCCTGTGGCTGCTGCCCGAATCCGCCGCGTGGCACGCCACGTCGCGCACGCTGTTCATCGCCGACCTGCACCTGGGCAAATCGGCCACGTTCCGCGCCCGCGGCCTGCCGGTGCCTTCGGGCACGACGCAGGACAACCTCGCGCGCCTCTCGGCGTTGGTGCGCGCGCATGACGCCCGGCGCATCGTGTTCCTGGGCGACCTGCTGCACTCGCGCCATGCGCAGCGCGCATCCGCCATGGCGCCGCTGCACGACTGGCGCGCCAACCACGCGGCGCAGCACTGCGTGCTCGTGCGTGGCAACCACGACTCGCACGCGGGCGACCCGCCGCCGTCGCTGGACTTCGAGGTCGTCGACGAGCCCTGGGCCGTGCCGGGCACCGTGGCGTTGGTCGGCTGCCATCATCCGCAGCGCGTGGCGGGCGCGGTCGTGCTGGCCGGGCACTGGCATCCGGCGGTGACGCTGCGCGGGCCCGCCCGCGATCACCAGCGTCTGGCGTGCTTCTGTGCCCTCGACGGCCTGCTGGTGCTGCCCGCGTTCGGCGCGTTCACCGGCAGCAGCCCGCAGGCGCCGCCGGCAGGGTCCCTCTGCTATCCGGTGGGCGGAGGGCGCGTGTGGCCGGGGCTGCGTGTCGACCGGTGAACGCCTCGCCACCGACTCGATTTTCGCGATCGGCGCCTCTTGCGTGCCGAGTTCGGGAACAATGCGCGCAATGACGAAAAGCTACGTGGTCTCCGGCGTCGGCTGCCGGCAGCGCGAAGAGCGGTTCGTCGTGCCTGCGGGCGTCCAGGTCATTTTCTACCGCGCGCGATCCCGTCCGCCCGAGATCGCCCGGCCGCGAACCATCCTCGAGGCGCTGATGGTCGCAGGCAGCGTGCTTCCCGACGCCGTCGCCGGGCCCGGAGAGTCGGTGCCGGCGGCCTTCTGCTGGGCCCACGGCGCCGAAGTCCCGCGGTCAGGCGTGTACCGGCGCAGCACCGGTGCGCTGGTGATGGAGCTGTCGAACACGAGCGCTCCCCGCCCCGTCGCGCTGGCCCATATCGTGGCAACGCTGACAAGCCGACGCGCGGGACGGTCGACCGCGATCCACTGGTTGGTGCAACCTGGCGCCGCGGAGCCGGACTCCTCGCACTGGCAGCTGCAGTGTCCAGGGCGCCTGTTCAGCATCGACGGCGGCGAGTCCCGACATGCAACACTGGGCGATTCCACGATCGCGCACACGTGGGATACCGCTCCGTCGGACGAGGCCGTGCCCCCCGGCTGGGTCACGGTCACGCTCTGAATCAGCCCGCCGACCCGCCCAGGCTCGCACGCAGATACGGCGCGGTCCGGCTCGTCGCGACGCTCGACACCTTCTCGGGCGTGCCGCACGCCACGATCGCGCCGCCCTCCTCGCCGGCGCCCGGCCCCATGTCGATCACCCAGTCGCTGGCCGCGACGAGGCGCATCTCGTGCTCCACCACGACGACGGTGTTGCCCGCGTCGACCAGGCCCTGCAGTTGTGTCATCAGCCGGTCGACGTCGGACGGGTGCAGTCCCGTGCTGGGCTCGTCGAGCACGTACAGCGTGTCGCCGCGCTGCGGCCGCTGCAGCTCGGTGGCCAGCTTGATGCGCTGCGCCTCGCCGCCCGAGAGCCCGGTGGCCGGCTGGCCCAGCCTCAGGTAGCCGAGTCCGATGTCGCGCAGCAGCGCCAACGGCTTGCGGACGGCGGGCTCGTCGGCGAAGAAGGCCCAGGCGTCGTCGACGGTCATCGCCAGCACGTCGGCGATGTGGCGGTCGTTCCAGGTGACCTTGAGCGTGTCCCCGTTGTAGGGCGCGCCGTGGCACGTGGGGCAGGGCCCGTAGACGCTGGGCATGAACAGCAGCTCCACGCTGACGAAGCCCTCGCCCTCGCAAGTCTCGCATCGGCCCTTGGCCACGTTGAACGAGAACCGGCCCGCATCGTAGTGGCGGCGGCGCGCGGCGGGCGTGGCGGCGTA
>JACMOG010000253.1 GCA_014378125.1 Vitreoscilla sp.
CGCCGCGCTGATCGCGCTATGCGAGCGCCACGACGCGCTACTGCTGCTGGACGACGCGCACGGCTTCGGAGTGTGCGGGCCGCAGGGGCGCGGCGCGCTGGCGGGCGTCGGACGCACCGGCGCGCGGGCGAGCCGCCGCGTGCTGTACATGGCCACGCTGGGCAAGGCCGCCGGCGTGTCGGGCGCGTTCGTGGCCGGCAGCGACGCGCTGGTCGAATGGCTGCTGCAGAAGACGCGCAGCTACACCTTCGCCACCGCCGCGCCCGCACTGCTGGCCGAGAGCGTGCGCGCCGCGCTGCGGGTGATCCGCGACGAGCCCGCGCGACTGCAGCGGCTGCACGACCACGTCGCGGCGTTCCGCGCGGGGCTGCCGGCCGCGATCGCCGGCACCGGCTGGACACTGCTGCCGTCGGCCACGGCCATCCAGGCGCTGGTCATCGGGTCGAACGAGGAGGCCCTGCGCGTGATGGCGGTGCTCGCGGCCGCCGGCCTGTGGGTGCCGGCCATCCGCCCGCCCACCGTGCCGGCGGGCACCGCGCGCCTGCGCACCGCGCTGTCGGCGGCGCACACGGCCGCTGACATCGACACATTGCTGGGCGCACTGGCCGCCGCCGCAGGAACGGCCTGACCCGAGCCCGCGACCGCGCTACTTGCGGTCGCTGTCGTCGGGCTTGCGCTCCGGAGGCTTGCGCTCGTCGGCTTTCGCCTTGTCGGCGTCGGCCTTGGCCTTGGCGGCCTGCTCCTGCTGAGTGCGTTGCTGTTGTTCCTGCTGCGCGCGTTGCTGTTGCTGTTGTTCCTGCTGCGCGTGCTGGGCCTGCTCCTGCTGGGCCTTCTGGGCCTGCTCCTGCTGCTGTGCACGCTGCTGCTGGGCCTGTTGTTGCTGCGCGCGTGCCTGGTCCTGCTGCGCCTTCTGCGCCTGCTCCTGCTGCGCCTTCTGCGCCTGCTCCTGCTGGGACTTCTGCTGTTGCGCCTGTTGCTGCGCGCGCACCTGATCCTGCTGCACCTTCTGGGCCTGTTGCTGCTGGGCGCGCTGCTGCTGGGCTTGTTGCTCGGCGTGTTGCGCCTGCTCTTGCTGCGCCTTCTGCTGTTGCGCCTGCTGCCCCGCGCGGGCCTGGTCCTGCTGGGCTTTCTGTGCCTGCTCCTGCTGTGCGTGTTGCTGCTGCGCCTGTTGCTGGGCGCGCTGCGCCTGATCCTGCTGGGCCTTCTGCTGTTGCGCCTGCTGCTGCGCGCGAGCCTGGTCCTGCTGTGTCTTCTGCGCCTGCTCCTGCTGTGCCTTCTGCTGCTCGCGCTGCGCCTGCTCCTGCTGCGCCCGCTGTTGCTGGAGTTGCTGCGGTGACGGCTGCGGTGGCTGCCTCTGCGCCTGCCCTTGCGCCGCCCTCGGATCGTTGGGCGTCGGCATGTCCGGACGGCCCGGCCGATCGCCGTGCGCCGGCACGCCCCGCACCGGCTGAGCCGCGGGCAGCGTGGGCGCCGCATGGCCCGGCTGCCACGCGGCCACGGGCGTGTTCGACTGCGGCGTCGGCGCGGTGGGCCGCGTGCCTGGGACTGCCGGGGCGGGACGATGCGGATCGGCCGCCACCGCCTGCTGGTAGCCCCGCCCGTTGGCCGTGGCCGTGGGGGGCGCGATGATCGTCACGTTGCGGATGTTCGTGATGTTGGTGACGTTGTTCGTCACGTTGTGGCTGTTGTTCTCCACGTTGCCGTTCACGCGCATGCCCACGTTCACCACCGGGGGCGCACCCACCACCACGCGCGGCGGCGTGCCGATGGGGGCTGGCACGATGATGCCCGGACGCGAGCCCGGCGGCGGCGGGATGAACACGCCCTGCGGCCCGTCGGCGTGATGGCCCGCGTGCACGCCCACCGCCACCACGGCGGCCACGATGGCGATGCCGATGGCCGGCGCGATGAAGTTGCGCTCGGGCGCCGACCAGTACGCCGGCACGTACACCACCTTGTCGGCGCGGTGCTCGTAGTACGGCTCGTGCCACCGGTAGTCGGGACGCGGCGGACGCGACCAGCGGCCCGCGCTCCACACCCAGCGGCCTTGCCAGGCCCAGTAGCCGCCCGTCCACACCGCGTCGGGATACGGCGGCGGCGACACCTCTTCCACCAGCATCGGCGGGGGCGCCCAGTCGACGGCCACCGGCGCCGGCTGCTCCAGCGGCGGGTCGACGTACACACTCACCACCTGCTGCTGGTCGTCGTTGGCGTAGCTGGGATCGTCGGCATACACCGGCGCGTTGGGGTCGGTGGACTCGTTGGCGTAGGCCTGCTGGTTGGGCGGCGCCGAATACGTGGGCGCGGTCGAATAGGCCGGCGCATTCACCACGGCCGGCGCGGCGGCGTAGCGCGTGTTGTTGGCCGCCACCGGGGCCACGGCCTGCGGCACCACGCCCACCGGCACCGGCAGCGGCGCCATCGCGTCGGAGGCCGCCGGATCCGGGGCGGGCAACGGCGCGGTGGCCATGGGCGCCGATTCCTTCGAGCACGCGGCGAGCACGGTCAACGCGACGAGCGCGAGCGCATGCAATCTGAACGGAGTCTGTGAACGAGCGGGCATGTCGGGCTTCCTGTGATGACCCCGTCGCGCGGGGTCGGACCGGCGCGGGTGGCGCGCCATGCGCGCCCATCATCACCGCTCCGGACGGTTTTGCCCGACAGGGCAAACGGGCGGCCCGCCTGGGACAATGGCGGCATCCCGAAGAACCCGTTCCTCCATGCCCTCAGTGACCTGGCAATTTCTTGCGGATGTCGTGCTCGCCACGCATATCGCGCTCGCCCTCTTCGTCGTCGTCGGCCTGCCCCTCATCATCGTGGGCAACCTCCGGCACTGGACCTGGACCAATTCCCCGTGGTTGCGCTTCGCCCACCTCGCAACGATCCTGATCGTCACCGCCGAGGCATGGGCCGGCATCGTGTGTCCGCTGACCACGCTGGAGATGACCTTGCGCGCGCAGGCCGGCGAGTCCGCCTACGCGGGCAGCTTCGTCGAGCACTGGCTCCAGGCGCTGTTGTTCTGGCAGGCGCCGCCCTGGGTGTTCGCCACCGTCTACACGCTGTTCGGACTGGCCGTGCTGGCCACGTGGCTGGCGTGGCCGGTGCGCCTCCGCAAGCCTCGCCCCACCACGCGCCAGTGAGCGCGACGGCGGGTCTCGGACAACGCCGCGTCGTCCGGCGCGCGGCAGATCCATTGCCGTCTTCCGTGCTCAGCCCGATCCGTCGGGCGCTCAACGGAAAGACCCTCATGAACAAGACCCTCATCGCGCTCGTCGCCGCCTCCGCCGCCACCTTCTCGCTGGGCGCCTTCGCCGACGAGTCCACCGCGCAGGCCTCCGTCGACAAGGCGCAAGCCAAAACCGACTACAAGTCGGACAAGGCCCAGGCCAAGGCCGACCTCAAGGCCAACACGAACTGATCGCACGCCGAGGGGTCACTCACCGAGGGGCCTGGCCCCTTCACGGCCCCTCGACGGCGTTCTCGCGTGGCCCTGGCACGATGTCCCATCCTCCGGGGCCATTTCGATTTCAGGCATGATCCCGGCCCGTCGGACGTTCGTGTCGACGACTCCCCCAACACAAGAAAGTAGCTCCATGTCCCTCACCAAGTTGATCGCCGTCGCCGCCGTGCTGTCGATGTTCGCCGTGTCCGCCGATGCGCGCCGGCGTCACCACCACCATCGTCACCACCATCACCACCGCCACGCGCATCGTTGAACGTCGGCGGCCCCGGCCGGGAGGCCCGGCCTTCGACGACCTTCACGCGAACTCGACATTGCTGCGCGTTCGCCGCACGTATCTGCGTGCAAAGCTTCTTGGCAGCCCTGCCATTTGAGTCGACATTGAAGTCCTGGACAGCGCGAACGAGAGCAACTCGGCGCCGTCCGGCACACCACCACCGTCGCGACCAGAGGGCTGACATGACTGTCGAATCCCCGGAACAACCGTGCGCCGTCCCGGCGCTCGGCGAGCCGCCCGAACCCGTCTTTTCCGTCGCCCCGGCGACCGTCGCCGCGGCACTCGCGGCCACGCTGGCAGCCTGTGGCGGCGGAGGCGGCGGATCGCCATTCCCCGCGCCCTCTCCGCCGCCTCCACCCCCGCCACCCGCCGCGCCCACCGAGGCCGAGGCCTCGCGCTTCCTCGCGCAGGCCTCCATGGGCGCGAGCCGAGCGGACATCGCCAGCGTGGTCAGCCTGGGCTACGCCGGCTGGCTCGACGCGCAGTTCGCGTTGCCGGTGTCCGACACCCGCTGGGACTGGCTCGTGGCGCAGGGCTACACGGCGTCCACGCACAAGAACGACGAGGCCGGCTTCGACGCCGCCATCTGGCGCAAGCTGCTCAGCGCGCCCGACACGTTGCGCCAGCGCGTGGCCTTCGCGCTGTCCGAGATCTTCGTCATCGGCATCGACGGCCTGGTGGGGGGTGGCTGGAAGCAGTTCAGCGCCGCGGCCTGGGCCGACATGATGGAGGCCAACGCGTTCGGCAGCCACCGCGCGTGGCTGCAACAGATGTCGCTGTCAGGCGCGATGGGCGATTTCCTCACGTTCCGCGGATCCGCGAAGGAGGATCCGGTCAGCGGCGCGCTGCCCGACGAGAACTACGCCCGCGAGCTGATGCAGCTGTTCACCATCGGCCTGGTCCTGCTCAACGCCGACGGCACCCCGCAACTCACGGGCGGCCTGTCCACGCCCACCTACGCGCTCACCGACATCACCGGCCTGGCCCGCGTGTTCACCGGCTGGGACTTCGACCTGCAGGGCCAGAACGCTGGCACCGGCACGGCCACGCCCGACTTCGTACGGCGCCCGCTGATCCAGGTTCCCGCGCGCTACGAGACCGGCGCCAAGACCTTTCTCGGCACCATCATCCCCGCCGGCACCGACGCCACCACCAGCCGGACGTTGGCGCCCGCCGCCATCTCCGCGCACCAGAACCTCGCGCCGTTCTTCAGCCGCCAGCTGATCCAGCGCCTGGTCACCAGCAACCCGAGCGCGGCCTACGTGGCGCGCGTGGCCGCGGTGTTCGCCGACGACGGCCACGGCGTGCGCGGCAACCTGCAGGCGGCGGTGCGCGCGCTGCTGCTCGACGCCGAGGCGCGCACGCCTGGCGACGCCACCACCTATGGCAAGCTGCGCGAGCCCATCCTGCGCTTCACGGGCTGGGCCCGCGCGTTCGCCGTGACGTCGCCCAGCGGCTTGTGGGCGGTGGGCGACCTGTCCGACGCGGCCAAGGGCCTCGCGCAGAGCCCGCTGCGCTCGCCCTCGGTGTTCAACTTCTTCCGGCCCGGCTACGTGCCGCCCAACACGGCGCTCGACGCCGAGGCGCTGGAGTCGCCGGAATTCCAGATCACCAACGAGTCGTCGGTGGTGGGCTGCGTCAACTATCTCCAGCGCGCCGTGGCCGGGAGCGTCGCCGACCTCACGCCGGACTACTCGTCGCTCGCCGCCATCGCCGACGACGCGAACGCGCTGCTCGCCGAGCTGAACCTCGTGCTGGCCGCGAACCAGCTCGGCGCCGCGACGGTGAAGGCGCTGGCCACGGCCGTCGCCACGATGGCCGGCGGCACCGACACCACCCGCGGCGCCCGCATCAACGCCGCCCTCGTGCTGGTGTTGGCCGCGCCCGAAAACATCGTCCAGAAGTGAGTCCCGCCTTTCCCCCCGATGCCTCCCCCCGCCCCTTCCTCAACCCCCCGTCGATACTGGCGTTGGCCGGCGCCGCCGCGCCCTGGGCCCTGCAGCTCGCCGCCATGAGCGAGGCCGCCGCCGCCACGGCCACCGACTACAAGGCGCTCGTGTGCGTGTTCCTGTACGGCGGCAACGACTACGGCAACACGCTGATTCCCACCGACGCCGCGCGCTACGCGCTGTACCAGGGCATGCGGCCCTCGCTCGCCTACACGCAGGCGCAGCTCGCCGCCACCGTGCTCAACCCGAACGTGGCGTTGACGGGCGGCCTGCAGTACGCCATCGCCCCCGAGCTCGCGCCGCTGCTGCCCATCTTCAACGCGGGCAAGATGGGCGTGATGCTCAACGTGGGCACGCTGGTGCAGCCCACCACCAAGGCGCAGTACACCAGTGGCGCCACGCCGCTGCCGCCGCGGCTGTTCTCGCACAACGACCAGCAGTCGGTGTGGCAATCGTCCTCGCCCGAGGGCGCCACGTCGGGCTGGGGCGGCCGCATGGGCGACCTGTTCGAGTCGGGCAACGGCAACGCGGTGTTCACGTGCATCAACGTGGCCAGCAACGCGGTGTACCTGGCCGGAAAAACGGCCACGCAGTACCAGGTGTCGCCCACCGGCCCGGTGCCGCTCGCCGGCGTGTCCAGGCCGCTGTTCGGCTCGTCGGCCTGCTCCGCCGCGCTGCAGTCGCTGGTGACCGCGCCCAGTTCGAACCTGTTCGAGAACGAGTACACCCGGGTCACCGCGCGCTCGCTGAGCGCCGGCGGGACGCTGTCGGCCGCGCTGGCCGCCGGGCCCACCATCGGCACGCCCTTCCCCGCGCCGGGCAGCAACGGCCTGGCCGACCAGCTCAAGCCCGTGGCGCGCATGATCAGCGCCGCCGACACCGTGGGCGCCAAGCGCCAGGTGTTCTTCGTGTCGATGGGCGGCTTCGACAACCACGACGGCCTGGCGACGATCCATCCCGGCCTTCTGAGCAGCGTCGCGGCGGCGCTGAGCGCCTTCTACGCGGCGACCGTCGAACTCGGCGTGGCCGATCAGGTGACGACGTTCACGGCCTCGGACTTCGGCCGCACCCTCACGGCCAACGACGGCTCCGACCACGGCTGGGGCAGCATGCACTTCATGCTGGGCGGCGCCGTCAACGGCGGCCGCTACTACGGCACGCCACCCGTGGTGGCCAACGACGGCCCCGACGACGTGGGCCAGGGACGCCTTCTGCCTACCACCTCGGTGGATCAATACGCCGCCACCATGGGCTCGTGGCTGGGCATCAGCGACACCGACCTGCTCACCGTGCTGCCCAACCTGGCCCACTGGAACGCCAGCCAGCGCAAGCTGGGCTTCGTCTGACGCTTCGCGGTACCCTGGCGTGCATGAAGACGCTGCCACTCCGACTCTCCCCCGGCGATGACCTGCGAGGCGCGCTCGACGCCGCGCTGGCCGCCACGGGGGCCCAGGCCGCGTTCGTGGTCTCGGGCATCGGCAGCCTGCGCGAGGCGCGCCTGCGCCTGGCGGGACGCGACACGCCGCGTCACCTGGCGGGCGATCTCGAGATCCTCACGCTGGCCGGCACGCTGGGCCCCCACGGCTCGCACCTGCACGCGAGCCTGGCCGACGCCGACGGCCACGTGCTGGGCGGCCACGTGGCGCCCGGCTGCGTCGTACGCACCCCCGCCGAGATCCTGCTGGCGCTGCTCGACGACGTGCGTTTCGCGCGCGAGCCCGACGCCGCCACGGGCTACGCCGAACTGGCGATCCGGCCGCGCACGTAAAATCGCCGGATTCCCCTCAGAACAATGACGACCATGACCGAAGCCACTCCCACCCCCGCGCTGCCCGACCGCCTGTCCGTCGACCCGCGCAGCCCGCACCACGTGGCCGCCTTCTTCGAGCAGGACGTGGGCATCCGCTTCAACGGCAAGGAACGCTTCGACGTCGAGGAGTACTGCATCAGCGAAGGCTGGATCCGCGTGCCGGTGGGCAAGTCGGTGGACCGCAAGGGCAAGCCGCTGACGGTCAAGCTCAAGGGCACGGTCGAGGCATTCGTCAAGCCGGTGCCGACGGCCCCGGCCGTCTAACCTTTCTTTCGCGCTTCCTTCTTCGCGAGGCGCGCCGCGTCGGCGGCCATCCCGGCCGCCCACCACGCCTGGAACTCCTCCGGCGTCTCCAGCGTGACGCGGCCCCAGGCGCCGCTGCGGAAGTCGTTGAGCGCGATCTCCGCGGCCTTCTGCATGTTCACGTGGCCGCCGGGCAGCAGTCCGCCGCGCTTGCGGCCCACCTCGGCCAGCAGGCCCTCGTCGGTCATCGCCGAGAAGTCGGCCGTCTTGTAGCGCGCCACGATGCGATCGGCGTAGCGGTGGCGCACGCGCGCCAGCAGCGCCATCGCCACCTCTTCCCCGTCGTAGGCGTTGCGGCCGATGCCGCCGCTGGCCGCCAGGTTGAAGCCACCCTCCTCGATCACGATGCGGGGCCACAGCATGCCCGGCGTGTCGAACAGGTAGAAGTCGTTGGCGAGCATGATCTTCTGCTCGAGCTTGGTGATGCCCGGCTCGTCGCCCGTCTTGGCCGCGCGCTGGCCATTGAGCGTGTTGACCAGCGTCGACTTGCCCACGTTGGGGATGCCGCAGATCATCACGCGTACCGGCTTGACCATGCCGCCGCGGTGCGGCGCCAGCGCCCGGCAGGCGGCCACCAGCGCGCGCGCCGGCGCGGTGACGCTGGCGTCCAGCCCCAGCGCGTTGGTACCGGGCTGCGCGCGGTAGTACGCGAGCCACTGCTCGGTGAGCGCCTCGTCGGCCAGGTCCTGCTTGTTCAGGACCTTCAGCGCCGGCTTGCCGCGCGTCATGTCGGCCAGCAGGGTATTCGCGCTGGAGCCGGGCAGGCGGGCGTCGAGGAGCTCGATGACGACGTCGATGTCCGGCAGCCGCTCGGCGATCGCCTTGCGGGTCGTGTGCATGTGACCCGGGAACCACTGGATGGCCATCTGGAAAGTGCTTTCTGGGGCGTCGCGCGGTGCGCCTGCCCTTGGGAAGAGGTGTGGCGGCGGACCGCCCAACCCCGCATTTTCCGTCAGTTCCCGATGAGGCCGCTCAGTTGGAGGGAACGAGGTAGCCCACCAGCGACGCATGCCCGGTATTGCTGGTGATCACCGAGCCACCGGTGGCGAAGACGTAGGGCGTGGCGCCCTGCTCGAAGTAGTGTCGAACAGGCCGGTACCGATCGACACGATCGCTTCGCTCGCGCCCGCGACCAACGACCGGCTGCACGAGCGCGGCCTAGACGCTGACAGCCCCTTTCGTGCCGCCATCCATGGACGCCGTCTCCCTTCACAACGTCAACGCCTCCGCCCCGGCCATGCTCGAACAGGGCTCGCAGGTGGCGTTGAAGAAGGCGGTGAAACAGGACGAGGCGTCGGCGCTGGCGCTGCTGGTGGCACTTGCCGCGCCGCGGCCGGCCACATCGGGGATGCTCGGCACCCGGCTGGACGCCTGGGCCTGAGCAAAGGCGTCATCCTGCGCGAAGTCGCAGGATCCATGCCGGCAAGCGACGCCTCGGTCGGTGTGGATTCCGCGACTGCGTGCGGAATGACGCGCGGCGCGAGGTATCGTTCCGGAATGACTCCTCCCGCTCCCTACGACATCGGCACGCCGCGCACCCCGTGGGGCGCCAGCGAAAGGGCGGCCTGGCTCGCCCGCCAGCCAGTCCGGCGCTCCTACGACGCCGAGGTCGTGCAGCCGCTGAAGGCCCGCGTGCCGGCGCTCGCCGAGCTGTTCCCCTCCGGCGCCCTCGACTACCGGCGCCTGGGCCTGCCCGCCTCCCCGCTGTCCGCGTTGCGCAGCCGCCAATGGCGCGCCGACCGGCCCACGGTGCTGGTCACCGGCGGCGTGCACGGCTACGAGACCAGCGGCGTGCAAGGCGCGCTGCAGTGGATC
>JACMOG010000254.1 GCA_014378125.1 Vitreoscilla sp.
CTTGTAACGTTAGGCGACGTGTCAGGCCAGCTGGAACACCCCGACGGCCTGCACCAGCTGCTCGACCTGATGCTTCAGGCTCCGGGCGGCCGCGGCCGACTCCTCCACCAGCGCCGCATTCTGTTGCGTCACCTCATCGAGCTGGGCCACGGCGGCGTCAGCCCATGATCACCTGGAAGCTGTGCTCGTAGGCCGCGGTCAGCGCGTCGAGGCGAGCGAGCAGCGCCTCGCTTGCCTGCACCAGGGTGCGCCGGCCCGCGTCCGTGCCGCAGGCGCCCACGCCGCCCAGCAGGCGCAGCCATTCGTCGCGCACCTGCGCCAGGGTGGCGCGGATCTCGGGCGACGTGAGCGGGGCCTGTTCGAGTTCGCGTTGCACCTGCTCGAAGGCGTCGAGCGCGGTCTCGTGCCGCTGCAGCAGCGCCTGCGGGGTGTCGCCCGCGCCGGACGTGACGGCCAGCAGGCTCTCCTTGGCGATGCGCTGCACGCGCATGCGCTGGCGCCCGCACTGGTTGACGATGTGCAGCGCGCGGCGACCCGCGGCCTCCTGCAGGGCCTCGGTGAGGTGTTCGGCGGCCTCCAGCATCGCCGCCGCGAGGGCGTCGACGTGGCGCAGCGCCCCCGCGTCCATGCGGCCGACGTCCAGCGCGTGCGCCAGCGCCTGCCAGCGCGACTGCGTGCGCGCGAAGGCCGGCTGCGCGGCGGTGTCGGCGCATTGCGCCATCAGCATGGCGAGGTTGTCGCGCACCCGCTGCATCGACTCGGCCTTCAGCGTGGCGGTGTCGCGCGTGGCGATGCGCAGCAGCTGTTGCGCGGCCAGCCGCACCAGGCGCTGCGACAGCATGCGCAACTGGCCGGCCCGGTTCATGGCGTCGGCCCAGCGCGCCGCCTCGCACACCGCGCGCGAGAGCTCGCCCAGGCGCAGGTTGACGCTCATGGCGGCGCCGCGCAGCAGGCGGAACGCCTCGTCCTCGCCCAGGCCGCGTGCCGACATCAGCACGCCCTTGGCGCGATCGACCCACTTGCGTTCGTCGAGCTGCTCGTGCGCTCGCGTGGCCGCGAGGCGCAGCGCGTGGTCGTGACGCCAGCGTGCGTGCGCGAGCGCCAGCGCGCCCGCGACATCGGCCGCGGCGATGCCGCCGTCGGCGTCCATCCGCAGCGTCTGCCAGTGGTGGACGCCGCAGGCCGCGGCCAGCGCGGCCTGCGTCGGATCGATGGGTTGCGGCGGCGTGAGCAGCAGCACGCCGAGCGGCGGCTGCCCGTGCCAGCGCGATAACGCGTCCACGAGCGCCGGCTCCAGTCCGGGGGCCACGCAGACGAGCGCCTGCGTCGATCCGTCGGTGGTGCAACGCACCAACATTTCGCCCTCGCATGGGGCGCCCAGGTCGACGCCGGTGCGCGCCAGTGCCGAACGCCACGTCGCGTCGGGCGTGCCGGTGAGGTCGAGCAGGACGGCGTGCATCATGGCGTTTCGCTGGGTGGAGCCGGGTCTTCGAAGACCTGGCTGACACGCCAGGCGCTTGCACGGTTCGTGCCGCGGAATTTCCGGCATGGAGCTTGCATGGGAGAGGGCGTGGTGCAACGACGCACCACCCGTGAAGTGCATGCGGCCGCCAAGCCGCGAAGCGGAACCGGGGCGCCCTGCCCGACGGTCCCGTTCGCACGATGCCTCTCGCATCGGCCTTCGCCGGTTTCCCCGCTGCCGTCCGGATCCGCTCCGTGCACGCAGCCCACGCTCCCCCCCCGTCCATCGTCCCGCAGGCGCGCGCAGCGTCGGCGTGTCCGTGGCCTTTCCACTCCACAGGATGAGCCCGCCATGACCTCCTTCCGGAATTTCCTCCGCACGGGCCACGCGCCCACGCTGTTCGCCGCGTTCCTGTACTTCGCGTTCTCGTGCTTCACGTGGGTGCTCAACGGCGCGATGGCCCCGTTCATCAGCGACACCTTCCATCTGAGCCCGGCGCAGAAGGGCCTGATGCTGTCGGTGCCCATCATCGCGGGT
Source organism: Vitreoscilla sp. (assembly GCA_014378125.1). The sequence continues at coordinate 2,000 of JACMOG010000254.1, forward strand.
GCGCTGTTCCGTTTCCCGCTGGGCGTGCTCTCGCAATACATCGGCCGCAAGCGCGCCACGCTGGTGGAGATGAGCCTCATCTCCATCGCCATGCTGCTGGGATTCTTCTTCGTGCAGAGCTTCAGCGCGCTGCTGGCGATGGGCGTGTTGCTGGGCGTGGCCGGCGCCAGCTTCGGCGTGGCGATGTCGCTGGGATCGGGCTCGTTCCCCGCGGAGCACAAGGGGCTGGCGATGGGCATCGTGGGCGCCGGCAACGTGGGCACGGCGGTGGCCGTGCTGATCGCGCCGCCGCTGGCCCAGTGGCTGGGCTGGCAGACGGTGTACGCCGTGGCGGCCGTCGCCATGGCCATCCCGATGGCCGTCGTCATCTTCATGGCGCGCGAGCCGCAGGACATCGATCCGCACGCGGGCCTGCGCGCCCAGCTTGCCTGCCTCGTCGAGCGCGATGGCTGGGCATTCAGCGTCATCTACGCGGTCACCTTCGGCGGCTTCATCGGCTTCATCAGCTTCCTGCCGTCGTACTACCACGACCAGTTCGGCGTCACCAAGGTGCAGGCGGGCCAGCTCACCATGCTGGCGGCCTTCATGGGCGCGGCCATGCGCGTGGCGGGCGGCTGGCTCGCCGATCGCTTCGGCGGCATCAACACGCTCACGGTGGTGCTCGCCTGCGTGGCGCTGGGCCTGGGCTGCTGCGGCCTGGCCACGGCGTCGCTGCCCCTCACCACCGCGTTGCTGGTCGGCTGCTTCGCGGCGCTGGGCGCGGGCAACGGCGCGGTGTACCAGCTGGTGCCGCTGCGCTGGCCGCTGACCACCGCCGTGGCTGGTTCGATGATCGGCGAACTCGGCGCGCTGGGCGGCGGCCTCGTGCCCGGAACCATGGGGCTCGCACGCCAATACCTGGGCAACTATGCCTGGGGCTTCGCCTTCTTCGCCTCGTTCGCGCTCGTCACGCTGGTGCTGCTGCGGGCGCTGCAGTCGTCGTGGACCGGCAAGTGGGTGGCGGCGGGCGGTCGCGCCCATGCCGTCGCCGCACGCGTGCATGCCGAGCCGCGCGATACCCGGCCGATCGGGCTTGCCGAGGCGGCCTGAGCCGACGCCCCCTCGAATCGCTGAAAGGACAAGAGCCATGAAGAAGATGAAACTGGTGATGGTCGGCAACGGCATGGCCGGCGTGCGCACGCTGGAAGAGCTGCTGAAGATCGCGCCCGACCTGTACGACATCACCGTGTTCGGGGCGGAGCCGCATCCGAACTACAACCGCATCCTGTTGTCGCCGGTGCTCGCGGGCGAGCAGACGATCCCCGAGATCGTGCTCAACCCGCTCGCCTGGTACGCGGAGCACGGGATCACGCTGCACCTGGGCAAGGCCGTGGCGCGGATCGACCGCGCGCGCCGCGTGGTGCACGCGGCCGACGGCACCCAGGCGGCGTACGACCGGCTGCTGGTGGCCACGGGCTCGACGCCGTTCATCCTCCCGGTGCCTGGCAAGTCGCTGGAAGGCGTGATCGGCTATCGCGACATCGCCGACACCGAGGCCATGATCGACGCCGCCACGAAATACCGCCACGCCGTGGTGATCGGCGGCGGCCTGCTGGGCCTGGAGGCGGCCAACGGCCTGATGCTGCGCGGCATGAAGGTGACCGTGGTGCACATCGCGCCGTGGCTGATGGAGCGCCAGCTCGACGACGTGGCCGGCGGCCTGCTGCGCAGGTCGCTGACGGATCGCGGGCTCGACTTCCTCATCGGCGCGCAGACGGAGGCGCTGCTGGGCAACGAGGCAGGCCGCGTCAGGGCCGTGCGCTTCAAGGACGGCACCGAGGTGCCGGCCGATCTCGTGGTGATGGCCGCCGGCATCCGTCCCAACACGGCGCTCGCCGAGGCGGCCGGGCTGCACTGCCAGCGCGGCATCGCCGTCACCGACACGCTGCAGACCGTGACCGACGCGCGCATCTATGCGGTGGGCGAGTGCGCCGCGCATCGCGGCATCGCCTACGGCCTGGTGGCGCCGCTGTTCGAGCAGGCCAAGGTGTGCGCCACGCACCTGGCCGAGTTCGGCATCGGCCGCTACCTGGGCAGCCAGGTGTCGACCAAGCTCAAGGTGACCGGCATCGACCTGTTCTCGGCGGGCGATTTCATGGGCGGCGAGGGCTGCGACGAGATCGTGCTTTCCGACCCGCAGGGCGGCGTCTACAAGAAGCTGGTCATCAAGGACGACAAGCTGGTGGGCGCCTGCCTGTACGGCGACACGGTGGACGGCAGCTGGTACTTCAAGTTGCTGCGCGAGGGCCGCTCCGTCAGCGACATCCGCGACCGCCTGATGTTCGGCGAGTCCAGCCTCGGCGACGCCGGCCACCAGGGTCAGAACAAGGCCGCGGCGATGGCCGACGCCGACGAGGTGTGCGGCTGCAACGGCATCACCAAGGGCACGATCTGCAAGGCGATCAAGGACAAGGGCCTGTTCACGCTGGACGACGTGCGCAAGCACACCAAGGCCAGCGCGTCGTGCGGCTCGTGCACCGGCCTGGTCGAGCAGATCATCATGGCCACGGCGGGCGGCGACTACTCCACCACGCCGAAGAAGAAGGGAATGTGCGGCTGCACCGACCACTCGCACGGCGACGTGCGCGAGGCCATCCGCCAGTTGCACCTGCTGACCGGCGCCGACGTTCGGCGGGCCCTGTCGTGGCGCACGCCCGATGGCTGCTCGTCGTGCCGCCCCGCGCTGAACTACTACCTGACCAGCACGCGGCCCAAGGAGGCCAGGGACGATCCACAGAGCCGCTACATCAACGAGCGCTCGCACGCCAACATCCAGAAGGACGGCACCTACTCGGTGATCCCGCGCATGTGGGGCGGCGAGACGACGGCGGCGGAGCTGCGCCGCATCGCCGACGTGGTGGACAAGTACAAGATCCCCACGGTGAAGGTCACCGGCGGCCAGCGCATCGAC
>JACMOG010000019.1 GCA_014378125.1 Vitreoscilla sp.
CGTTTGATGAAGGTCAAGCCCACCGGCAACGGCCGGCGCGAAAGTTACGCCCACGTGCCGATGCCGCGCATGACCAACACCTACATGCTGGGTGGCGACAAAGACCCGCAGGAAATTGTCGCCAGCATCACGAAAGGCTTGTACGCCACCAATTTTGGCGGCGGTCAGGTGGACATCACTTCGGGCAAGTTCGTCTTTTCGGCCAGCGAAGCCTTCTGGGTTGAAAATGGAAAAATTCTGTACCCAGTTAAGGGCGCCACCATCGTTGGCAACGGCCCTGATTCACTGACCCGCGTGACCATGATGGGCAACGACATGCGACTGGACAGCGGTGTCGGCACCTGTGGCAAGGAAGGCCAGAGCGTGCCCGTGGGCGTAGGCCAGCCGACGTTGCGCATTGATGGCTTGACAGTCGGTGGAACCGCCTGATAACCCCCAGCACAGGCCATTCTTGCCTGTGCTACATTTCAACTCATGCTTTCAGCAAAGTTTTACTTTGGTTATTTTTGGTTCTCAAGCGCCTTCGGCGGTAGAGAGATCTTTGTGTAACCCCAAGAAACGCAACAAATCTTTTAAAAACCGCCGGACCCCCGGCGGTTTTTTTTTGCCCAGTTTAACGTCCCGTCATTGACATTTACCAGAAATCGAAAAGAAGGAAGTCCGCGATGAATGCACCAACCCAGTCCGCCAGCCAGCCCAAATCGTCCAGCGACAGCTGGTATGCGAGCGTCGACAAAACCAGCCAGACCGACGACGAACGCATCAAGGACATTACCGTGCTTCCACCGCCTGAACATCTGATCCGCTTTTTTCCGATTCGTGGTACGCCCGTCGAAGCGCTGATCAGCGACACGCGCAAAAACATTCACAACATCATGGCTGGCAGCGACGACCGTTTGCTGCTCGTGATTGGACCTTGCTCCATCCACGACCCGGTCGCTGCGCTTGAATACGCGCGCCGCCTGATGGAGCAGCGCAAAAAATACGCTGGGACGCTGGAAATCGTGATGCGTGTGTACTTTGAAAAGCCGCGCACCACGGTGGGCTGGAAGGGCCTGATCAATGACCCTTACCTGGATGAAAGCTTTCGCATCGACGAAGGCTTGCGCATCGCGCGCCAGTTGTTGATCGAGATCACCCGCCTGGGTCTGCCGGCCGGAAGCGAGTTTCTGGATGTGATTTCGCCGCAGTACATTGGCGACCTGATTGCCTGGGGCGCGATTGGTGCGCGCACCACCGAAAGCCAGGTGCACCGCGAGCTGGCCTCGGGCCTGTCGGCGCCGGTGGGCTTCAAGAACGGCACCGACGGCAACCTGAAGATCGCCATCGACGCGATCCAGGCCGCGGCGCGTCCGCACCACTTCCTGTCGGTGCACAAGAACGGCCAGGTGGCCATCGTCGAGACGCGCGGCAACAAGGATTGCCACGTGATCCTGCGCGGCGGCAAGGCGCCCAACTACGACGCGGCCAGCGTCAAGGCCGCGTGTGGCGAACTGGAGGCGGCCAAGCTGGCGTGCAAGGTGATGGTCGACTTCAGCCACGCCAACAGCGAGAAGAAGTACGAGCGCCAGGTGGCCGTCGCGCGCGACGTGGGCGACCAGGTGGCCTCGGGCAACGGCTGCATCTTCGGCGTGATGGTGGAAAGCCACCTGGTGGCCGGCGCCCAGAAGTTCACGCCGGGCCAGGACGACGCATCGAAGCTGGAATACGGCAAGAGCATCACCGACGGCTGCATCGGCTGGGACGACTCGATCACCGTGCTCGACGTGCTGCGCGATGCGGTGATCGCGCGACGCAAGGCCACGCTGTCATCCTGCGCGTAGCGGCCCGGCGACGGCGTCATCCTGCGCGCAGGATGACCGGGTTCAGGCGACGTCCGGATCCTGCCCACGCGCCAGTCGCGCGCTGTGCCAGTACACGTCGTCGCCGCCCAGCCCGTCCAGGTTGGCGCGATTCAACACGCGCGCCAGCACGAACAGCAAGTCGGACAGGCGATTCAGGAACAGCCGCGGCGCGCTGTTGATCGTCTCGCTCTCGGCCAACGTCACCACCGCGCGTTCCGCGCGCCGCGCCACCGCGCGCGCCACGTGCGCCAGGGCCGCGCTGCGCGTGCCGGCCGGCAGGATGAACTCCTGCAGCCTCGGCAGCGTGGCGTTGTAGTGCGCCAGCGCGTCGTCGAGCGCCGCGACGGCATCGTCCTTGAGCAGCGTGAAGCCCGGGATGGACAGCTCGCCGCCCAGGTTGAAAAGCTCGTGCTGGATCGTCACCAGCACGTCGCGCACGTCGTCGGGCAGCGGCTCGGCCAGCACCACGCCGATGTGCGAGTTGAGCTCGTCCACGTCGCCCATGGCGCCGATGCGCCCGTGGCTCTTTGGCACGCGCGTGCCGTCGCCCAGTCCGGTGGTGCCGTCGTCGCCGGTGCGGGTGGCGATCTGTGAGAGTCGGTTGGCCATCGCCGCAGTGTAGGACCTTCGCCCGCGCGGACACGTTTGCCAACGGGAGCGTAGACTCGTTCGCCACCCTCCGGACTCCCCGATGAACACCGCCGTCGACTTCTCCCTGAACGTGCTGCCCCGGCTGATGCCCGCCGCGATGATCGAGGCGTTGCGCGCGCACTTCGCCGAGCGCTTCGTACAGTCCCTGGCCGTGCGCGAGCAGCACGGGCGCGACGAGTCGCCGTTCGACGCCCCGCCGCCGGAGGCCGTGGTGTTCTGCCAGAGCACCGACGACGTGGCCTTCGTCGTGGCGAGCGCCGCCCGGCACCGCGTGCCGGTGATCCCGTACGGCGCCGGGTCGTCGCTGGAGGGCCACCTGCTGGCCGTGCAGGGCGGCGTCAGCGTCGACGTGTCGCGCATGGATCGCCTGCTGCAGCTCAACCCGGAAGACCTCACGGTGACGGTGCAGGCCGGCGTCACGCGCATGCAGCTCAACCGCGAGATCAAGGACTCGGGGCTGTTCTTCCCCATCGATCCGGGCGCGGATGCCACGCTGGGCGGCATGTCGGCCACGCGCGCCTCCGGCACCAACGCCGTCCGCTACGGCACGATGCGCGAGAACGTGCTGGCGCTGACGGTGGTCACGGCCAGCGGCGAGGTGATCCGAACCGGCACGCGGGCGCGCAAGTCGAGCGCGGGCTACGACCTCACCCGCCTGATGGTGGGCAGCGAGGGCACGCTGGGCGTCATCACCGAGGTCACACTGAAGCTGCATCCGCTGCCCGAGAGCGTGGCGGCGGCCGTGTGTTCGTTCGACGACGCGTCGGCCGCGGTGGACACGGTGATCGCCATCATCCAGGTGGGCGTGCCCATCGCGCGCTGCGAGCTGCTCGACGCCAACGCGGTGATCGCCGTCAACGCGCACGACAAGCTGGACCTGGTGGAGAAGCCGATGCTGCTGATGGAGTTCCACGGCAGCGACGCCGGCGTGGCCGAGCAGGCCGCCACGGTGCAGGCGCTGGCGCCCGAGCGCGGTGGCACCGCGTCCGAGTGGGCGAAGACGCCCGAGGAGCGCACGCGGCTCTGGACGGCGCGCCACCACGCGTTCCTGTCGGGCCTGCAGATGCGTCCGGGCTGCCGCGCGGTCACCACCGACTGCTGCGTGCCCATTTCCGGACTGGGCGAGGCCGTCACGCTGGCGCTGGCCGAGGCCGAGTCCGCCGGCCTGCCGCACTTCCTGGTCGGCCACGTGGGCGATGGCAACTTCCACGTGGCCTACCTGATCGACCCGGCGCTGCCCGAGGAGCGCGAGACGGCCGAGCGGCTCAATCGCCAGCTGGTGCAGCGCGCGATCGCTGCCGGCGGCACCTGCACCGGCGAGCACGGCATCGGCCTGCACAAGCAGGGCTTCCTGGTGGAGGAGGCGGGTGCCGGCGCGGTGGCGATGATGCGGCAGATCAAGCAGGCGCTCGATCCGCACAACATCATGAA
>JACMOG010000255.1 GCA_014378125.1 Vitreoscilla sp.
AGCGTTCCAGAAGTCGGCCGTGGGCAACTTCGGCTCGGGCTGGACCTGGCTCGTCAAGAAGGCCGACGGCAGCGTCGACATCGTCAACATGGGCGCCGCCGGCACCCCGCTGACCACCGCCGACAAGGCGCTCTTCACCGTGGACGTGTGGGAACACGCGTACTACATCGACCATCGCAACCTGCGCCCGAAATTCGTCGAAACCTACCTGGCCTCGCTCGCCAACTGGGACTTCGCCGAGGCGAACTTCGCCTGATCGGTCGTCGACCCCAGGCAGCAAAGGCGACCTCGGGTCGCCTTTTTTTGTCGCTGTATGGGGGCGTGGCGCTTGTCGCTTGTCGCTTGCAGCGCGGCGCATCAGCGCGTTCGGCGCGATCGCGAGTCTGTCGACGAGCAAGTTCCGAGCGCGCAGAGGCAAACGTCGAATTTCGGATAGCGGGAAGGTCGGGTCAGGGCAATCCGCCAGGTAGTCGCGCAGAACCATCCCCGGCGCGAGTTTCGCCCCGCAGACGTTGCACCGCGGCCTCGACGCCCTCAAAGCAGCATCGGATCAACCGGGCACGGCGCCTGAGGGCAAGTGTGCACGGGCGCCGGCATATGGCCGCCACGCGATCAAGGCCGCCAGCGCCAGCGCGAGGACGAGGGTGGCCGCGATGGATGCCTCGAGACCGAATGCGCCACCGGTGAGCCAGTCGGGGGCGCCGTGGAACACCGGCGTCCACCAGCCGCGCGATTCGATGCCGCTCACGCCGAAGCCCAGTGTCTGCTGCGTCCAATTCCAGCCCATATGCATGCCGATGGAGGCCGCCAGCGAGCCGGTGCGCCACCACAACAGGCTCTCCACCAGCCCGAACACAAAGAGGTTGAGCATGGTCACGACCATCACACCGACGCTCATTGCCATGTCCAGCGGATGGCTCAGGCAGAACAATATGGCCAACAGCACCATCGCCCGGCGCACGCCCATTCCGCGAATCGCGCGCTGCAGCGGATAGCCGCGATAGCCCAGTTCCTCCATCACGCCCACGCCCAGCATCACGCCGGCACCGCGCAATACATTCCACGCAGTGTCGACCGGCACGCGCACCAGGTGCACGCCGTCGCCTAGCCACACCAGCAGCGCGGTCAGCAACAGCAGTCCCACGCCGCCTGCTAGGCCCAGCAGCAGTTGGCCGCCCGACGTCCATCCTGGGTCCCAGCCGGCGCTGGCCAGCGTCTGCCCTTCGGCACGCACGCATATCCAGGTTGCCAGCAGCATGCATGCGTCGATCAGGGCGACCCTCGGAACCCAATGCTGCAGAGCAATCGGCAGGTGGTGCAGAACCACCATCAGCGGTGTCAACAGCGATGCCAGCACCAGAAAGAAGCCGATCGCCTTCCATCCATTGCGAAGGCGCCGCTGCGGGTCATGGAAAACCTTGTTCATTTCGCGATGATCGGGGAACGAACGGCCGCGACGAAGCGGTTTGCGACCAGTTGCATTCGGGTGCGACAAGCCGTCCGGACGACTGGATGAACCGACGTCGCGCTCAGCCCAGCCACAGGCGCGGTCGATCCTGCTTGACTAATCCATTGGCCGCATGGCCGGCCTGGCCATCCGGTTGCGCAACCGGGCCGCGGGCCGAGGGCACGACTCGATGCGCCGCAAGCGCCAGGCGCCATCCCCTTGGACCGGCGGCGAATATCCGTTCGTCCACGCCGCGCACCGAAAGTGGCCATGGCGAGCGCGTTTCGGGGCGTCGTGCACGGGATTGGTCTGTCAACGCAAAGCCCCGCCGGCTTTCGCCGTTGCACCTCGTTTCCACCGTTGTTCATTCGGTGAAATGTGGGTGATCCCGATAGGGGGGTGGGCACTTTTTGGAGTATCTTTGCGGCCGTTGAGGTCATCCATCCGTCACACTCAACTTTCCCCCCTACCGGAGGTTTGTACATGCAAGTGAAACTGAACATCGTCGTCGCCGCAGCCGTTGCCCTGTGTGCAGGCGCCGTCCACGCCGAAGACATCGTGGTGAAAATCGGCCAGGTCGGCCCGGTTTCGGGTTCGCAAGCCCACTATGGCAAGGACGAGCAGAACGGCGCTCGCATGGCCATCGACGACCTGAACAAGCAGAACTTCATGATCGGCGGCAAGCACGCCAAGTTCGAGCTCCAGGCCGAAGACGACGCCGCCGATCCGAAGCAAGGCACCGCCGCCGCCACCAAGCTGTGCGACCAGAAGGTCAACGGCGTGGTCGGTCACCTGAACTCCGGCACCACCATCCCCGCGGCCAAGATCTACTTCGCTTGCGGCATCCCCCAGATCAGCCCGTCGGCCACCAACCCAGGCTACACGCAGCTGGGCTACAAGACGGCCTTCCGCGTGCTGGCCAACGACAACGCGCTGGGCGCCGGCCTCGCGCTGTACGCCGCCGATGCCCTCAAGCTCAAGCGCGTGGCCATCATCGACGACCGCTCGGCCTACGGCCAGGGCGTGGCCGAGGTGTTCAAGAAGTCCGCCATGGCGCGTGGCATCGAGATCGTCAGCGAGCAGTACACCACCGACAAGGCCACCGACTTCATGGCGGTCCTGACGGCCATCAAGTCGAAGAGTCCGGACGGCATCTTCTACGGCGGCATGGACCCGCAAGCCGGCCCGATGCTGCGCCAGATCGAGACGCTGGGCATGGCCAACATCAAGTTCTTCGGCGGCGACGGCATCTGCACCGAGAAGCTGATCGAACTGGCCGCTGGTGCCAAGACGCTCAACAACGTGGTGTGCGCCAGTGGTGGCGCCTCCATCGAGAAGATGCCTGGCGGCATCGAATGGAAGAAGCGCTACGACGCGGCGTACCCGGGCGAGTACCAGATCTACTCGCCGTTCGCCTACGACGCCGTCATGGTGCTGGCCGACTCGATGAAGCGCGCCGGCTCGGCCGACCCGAAGGTCTACCTGCCGTTCGTCTCCAAGGTGAACTACAAGGGCGTGACCACCACGGTGCAGTTCGATGCCGACGGCGAGCTGAAGAACCCTGCCATGACGTTCTACGCGTTCAAGGACGGCAAGAAGATCGCGCTGAACTGATCAGCCGACTTCCAATGCGCGCCTTCGGGCGTGCCACACGAAGAGCGCCCCAGGGCGCTCTTTTTTTTGGTTCATCGCCGATTTGAGGGGGTGCTTGGGCATGGGACGTCGCGCGCCCCGCAATCCGACACCCCGCAATCCGACACCCCGCAATCCGACGCACGCCGCCATCCGATGCACACCGCAATCCGGCGATGATCCTTTTTTATTCTTTGTTGCGGATTCAGCAATGGTCTATTCACGCCGCGCCGCCTTGTCGAGCGGCGCGGCGGCTCGATGTGTGGTGCATGCCTCGCGACACGAAGCGCTCCCCGAACCAGCCAGGAATCCACCATGAAGACCATCGCCCTCGTCACCGCCGCCGGCCTCGCCGCCTTCTTCTCTCTCGCCGCCAGCGCGCAGACCGGCCGTCCGTCGGCCGTGGAAGTGCCGGCCGCCGCCGATGCGCCGACCGCGAATGGCGCCGACTACGGCCAGACGGCCGGCTCGTACGCGCGCTACCTGATGCTCAATGGCGCCACGCGAGAGAACGCGCTGGTGGCCGCTCGCAACGTCGACAACCCGGTCGAGCGTGCGCCGCGCCTGGCCGCCAATCGCGGCAAGTCGCGCCAACCGTCGCCCCAGTAAGCATGCAAGGGCGCCTTCAGCGCCGGTGAGCATGCGAGAAGGCCGGCCGTGGTTCAATCCGGCTGGCCTTTTCCGCATTCCACCGACGTCCATGAACCCGCGCCTGCTGCTTTCCACCATCGTCCTCCTCGCCGCGCTGCCGTTGGCCAGCGCGCAGCCCGAACCTGCGGCCTCGGCGCCCGCCGCGAGCGCCGCGGCCAGCGGCCCGCACTCGCGCGCGGCCCACGTGGAGACCATGCGCCGCACGCACCTCGTGCGCCTGCAGGAGCACCTGGAAAAGCCCGAGGAGGAGCTGCATCGCACGTGCCGCTTCGAGAGCGACATCGCCACGCTGCCGCCCGAGGGCGTGGTGGCGTTGACGTTCGAGGCCGGCCCCGAGCCCGGCCACACCGAGGCCATCCTCGCCGTGCTGGCGCGCCACAAGGTGCCGGCCACGTTCTTCCTGATCGCCGAGAAGGCGAGGGCGCATCCCGAACTGGTGGCGCAGGCGCGCGCGCTGCCCGGCGCGGTGATCGGCAACCACAGCTGGTCGCACCCGAACTTCCACGACATCCCGGTGGCCGAGCAGGCAAAGGAGGTGGACACCGCCGACGCGCTGCTGCACGCCGACCTCGGCGCCACGCCGCTGTTTCGCTATCCCTACGGCAACGCCAGTTGCGAGACCAACGAGCGCGTCCACACGATGGGCTACCGCATCGTGGGCTGGCACGTGGATTCGTGCGACTGGGCGTTCGACGGCCCCAAGGGCCTGAGCGCCAGCGAAGCGCTGTCCTGCGGCGTGCTGCCCGTGTACCGGCACGACTTCCTGGGCCACATCGTGGCCAGCGTGCGCGCCCACCGCGGCGGCGTGGTGCTGATGCACGAGACGCACGACATCAGCGTCGACAACCTCGACGCGTTGATCACCCGGCTGGAGGCGGAGGGCTACAAGTTCTCGACGCCGTCGGCGCCGGAGTTCCAGGCCTCGCTGCGCTGACCGTCATCCTGCGCGCAGGATGACAAGTGGGTCATTCCAGCAGGAACAGCGAGCACATCGCCACCGACACGAGCCCGCCCGCTGCGACGATGGCGCGGCAGCGCAGCATGGGCCCGGCGATCCACGCCAGCGCGATGGCCGTCACCACCCAGGTGGTGAGCACCACGGCCGCGAGGAACAGCATCGGCTCGCCGATGAAGTCGTGCAGCAGGATGCCCGCGAGCGAGGCCGGCAGCAGGGCGAGGGCGAAGCAGCCGGCGTAGAACACCGGATCCGACAGCCCGATGCGGCGTCGCTGGCCGGGGCGATCCTCGATCTCCGACAGTTGGGGAACCTGGTCGAGCTGGTCGTACATGGCCGCCTCCTGGGGAACCGCGTGCGTCCATTAACGCGCCGCGCGGCGGGGGCGTCAAGCCGTGACGGGGAAAACACCCGCGCGTTCGCGCAGGAACGCCTCGAACTGCTGGGCCGGCATCGGCCGGGCGAACAGGTAGCCCTGGCCCATCGAGCATTGCAGGCCGTCGAGGAAGTCGCGCTCGGCGGCGGTCTCGATGCCCTCGGCCACCACCTGCAGATCGAGCGCGCGCGCCATGTCGATGATGGCGCGCACGATGGCGGTGGTGCCGCGGCTGGCGAGCGCGTCGCGCACGAAGGACTGGTCGATCTTGAGCTTGTCCACGTTCAGGCGCTGCAGGTAGGCCAGGCTCGAATAGCCGGTGCCGAAGTCGTCGATGGCCAGGCTCACGCCCAGCTGCTTCAGGCTGTGCGCGGTGACGAGCACCTTGTCAGTCTCGCTCATCAGCACGGACTCGGTGATCTCGAGTTCGAGATGGCTCGCGGGCAGGCCGGCCGCCCCGAGCGCGCCGCCCACCTGGCCCACGAGATCGCCATGGCGGAACTGCAGGACGGACAGGTTCACCGCCAGGCGCGGCAACGCGAGATCGGCCGTGCGCCAGGGCGCGGCCTGCAGGCAGGCCTGGCGCGGCACCCAGGCGCCGATCTCCACGATGAGGCCGCCGTCCTCGGCCACGGGGATGAACT
>JACMOG010000256.1 GCA_014378125.1 Vitreoscilla sp.
CACTTTCCATCGCCACAACGGTGCCAGCTCCAATGGCAAAGCCGACATCGGCTTGGGTCAAGGCGGGCGCGTCATTCACCCCGTCGCCGACCATGCCGACCTTCTTGCCCTGCGCCTGCAGCTCCTTGACCTTGCTGGCCTTGTCGCCGGGCAGCACCTCGGCGAACACCACATCGATGCCGAGACCCTTCGCGATCCGCTGGGCGGTGCCAAGATTGTCTCCGGTCAGCATGGCGACCTCGACACTGCGGGCACGGATGGCCTTCACGGCCTCGACCGCCGTAGGCCGTACCGCATCGGCGATGGCGATCAGGCCGATGAGCTTGCCAGCCATAGCCAGGTGCACGACCGTCCGTCCGGCGCCCTGCAACTCTTCGGATTTGGCGCCGAGCTCGCCGAGGTCGATCTTGTTCTCGGTCATCAGCAGCTTGTTGCCGAGCAATGCCGTTTCGCCGTTGACCTCAGCCTGCGCGCCCTTACCTTCGATGTTCTGGAAACCGGTCGCCTTGGGTGGCTTGAGGTCGGCGGCGCGACGCAGGATGGCCTGCGCGAGCGGGTGGTCCGACCCCGCTTCCACGGCGGCCGCGGCGGACAGCAGATCCTCCTCGGTTGTTCCGGCGGCGAGCACCAAATCCACCACCTCCGGCTGGCCCATTGTCAGTGTGCCGGTCTTGTCGAAGATGATGATGTCAAGCTTCGTCGCGTCCTCCAGCGCCGACGCATTCTTGAACAGGATGCCGTTCATGGCGCCGAGGCCGGTACCGACCATGATCGCCATTGGAGTCGCCAGGCCGAGGGCGTCGGGGCAGGCGATGACGAATACCGTGATGGTCACGCTGAGAGCGAACAGCAGCGGCTCGCCTTTCGGCCTGCCGGCCTCGGGCTTTGCTTCAGCGGGTTTCGCCCTCGCGGGCTTGGCGTCAACGGGCTTCGCTTCGGCAACCGTTGCGTCATTCTCCTGCGCCGCCGCAGGGGCCGTTGCCGCAGGCTTCGCATGGCCCGTGGCGTGGTGCGGCTTCAACTCCCCAGCCGGGTTCGTTGCCCCGGCCTCCTGCTTGTGGAGGGCCCGTGCTGCAATCGCCTTGACCTTGGCGGGCGTCGTGTGATCGGGGTGAGTTGGCGAGCGTTTGGTCTCAGGCCGCGCACTGCTCGGCAAAGCTTCGTCGGCGCAGAGATGCTTCGGCACCGGCTCGCGAGCGCAGTGGAGGCCGCACGCCTCCACTGCTGCGCGGATCGCACCCAAGTTGGTCTTTTCCGCATCATACGTGACCGTCGTCGAACCGGAGACCAGGTTGACCGAGACCCGGCCGACACCTGCGATGCGCTTGATCTGCCGTTCGATTCCGCGTCCACCGAGAACCGAGAACAGGCCGCCGACGTCAATCGTTCGTGTGGTCATGACGTCCTGTCCTGTCGTTCGTGGCGCTGCCGGCGGTTACGCTTCGTGGGTGTGCTTCGCGTGTTCGGCGGCGGTGTGACCCTTGGCGGCTGCATCGACGGCGTCCAACGGCGTGGCCGGCTTGGCGGCCGGGGTGGGTGCCCGCTTCGTGGTGCCGACCGGCGCAGCCTTGCCGCTCGTGCCCTTGTCGCCGCAGCAGCCGGAGGCCGCGTGCTTGGATGTATCGTGGGTGCTGGTCATTTGAGTGTTCCTGTCGTCGGGGAGGCGGGGAAGAGGGACACTTGCGGCTTGATGGGCCAGCAGGAGCGCGGATCTTAGTGCCGCTGCGACCAGGCCGGGCAGCCTTGGAAACTACGCGCTCCGCTGTTGCGCCAGTAGGGCTGTCAGGATGGTGCCGCATCCATGCCGTTGACCGATCAGCAATCGTGCCGATGCTGCGCCGGCTCCTCGGGCTTCGGCACCGCCTTCGGCGCATCGCTACCGGGCGTCTGTGCTTCTGGCACAACTGCCAGATCCTCCGGACTGGCGGTGGCTTGTCCCGCAGGAGGCGCGCTTGGACTCGCGTGACCGGCCTCTGCATCGTTGCCCACGCGCTGTCCACCGTGTCCGCCGTGTCCACCGCGTCCGAACGGCGCATGGCAACGAATGCGAGACCTACAAGAACCCAAACCCAGTTGCCCTGAAGCCACTCCATCGTTTCGCCCTCGTCAGTCGGTTGAGACCGCCTCTCGGATGTCGGCGTGCCGATCAGGTCCGACCACCTGTTCCAGTAAAGCATTCCACCGTGCGATCACCCGTATGTCGGGATGGTTGGGATTGCTGCCGAGCACACTGATGGAGGCGGTCGCGAGCGAGAAATGGTGCGCCTCGATGATCGCCAACCCGATCCATCGCACCGCGAGGCTGCAGCTGAACTGGCCGTGTGAGAACAGCGCGACGTTGCCGTGCAATGCAGCGATCTGCTCGGCAATTCGGTCGGCTCGTTCGGATACCTCGGCGGCAGATTCGCCGCCCGGGCAGCCGTCCCGGAACACATTCCAGCCCGGCCACTGCTTGCGGATATCGTCGGAGTGCAGCCCCTCGAAGTCACCGTAGTCCCACTCTGCAAGGTCCGGCTCGATACGGGCCGCCGGCGCCAGCCCAGTCAGCACGCAGGTCTCTCGCGCGCGCAGCAGCGGGCTGGTCAACACGTGGGAAAAGTCGATGCGGTTGAGCGAAGGCGCAAGCGCGCGCGCCTCGTCCTCGCCGTGGGATGTCAGGGCAAGGTCCGTGCGGCCGGTGTGCTGGCCGGTCAGAGTCCACGCAGTCTCGCCATGCCGGATCAGGAAGAGCCGCGGGGGATCGCCAGGCCCCTCGCTCACAACGCTGCTTCCAGTGTGGCCTCGGCCTCCATCGCGGCGCGGTAATTACCGTGGATCGCCGCCTGGTTGCAGCGTGCCCGATGCAGCACGGCCTGCTGGGCTGCCACGCGATGCGCCTCCTCGCCACGCCAGATCTGCAGCGCCGGCTGCTGGATGGCGCGCGCGAAGGAGAAGACGAGTGGCCATGGCGCGCGGCGCCCTGCTGCGCCCTGCCACAGATTGATCGCATTCAATCGCGCCGAAGCCAGTTCGCCGGATTGACCGCCGGACAAGAAGGCGATGCCAGCCACGGCGCCGGGGACGGTCCTCATCAGGCAGCCGAACGTGGCATTGGCCACGTCCTCGACCGTGGCCTGTTCTGGCGAGTTCAGTCCGGGTAGCACCATGTACGGCTTCAGGATGACCGCTTCCAGGGCCACCGCCTGGTCGTGTAGCGCTCTGAACACGGCGCGCAGCACGTCCTCGCTCACACCGCCGGAGCGTTGCAGCGAATGGTCTCTGTCCATCAGCACTTCGGGCTCGACGATGGGCACCAGGCCGGCCTCCTGGCACAATGCGGCGTAGCGGGCCAAGGCATGCGTGTTTGCTTCGATGCTGGCCAGGCTGGGCAGGCCGCCGCCCGGTTCGATCACCGCTCGCCACTTCGCGAAGCGGGCACCCAATCGGACATACTGCTCCAGGCGGGCGCGCAGCCCGTCGAGTCCCTCGGTGACCTTCTCTCCGGGATGGCCAGCCAGATCCGTCGTGCCGATATCCACCTTGATGCCGGGGATGATCCCGCGGCCGAGAAGAACCTCCGTGAACGGCGTGCCGTCCAGGGTCCGTTGGCGGATGGTCTCGTCGTAGAGGATCGCGCCGCTGATGCATTCGCCCAGCTGCGGCGTGGTGATCAGCAGCTCCCGCCAGGCGCGCCTGGCTTCCTCGGTCTGCGGAATTCCGGCGGCCGCAAATCGTTCATTGCAAGTGGCGTCGCTCTCGTCCATCGCGAGAATCCCCTTGCCGCGCCCGACCAAGGTCCGCGCCACCTCGACGAGCGCTGGTTGGTTCATGGCGTGGCGCCCCATTTCCAATCGCGGACCTCCGGCATGTCGAAGCCGTGCTGGTCGATGTAGTGCCGGTGCGCGACCAGCTTGTCCCGCATCGCCTGCTTGAGATAAGCGCCGCGGCTGCCGACCTGCGGCAGGTGGTCCACCACGTCCTGCACCAGGTGGAAGCGATCGAGCCTGTTCTGCACCCGCATGTCGAAGGCGGTGGTGACCGTGCCCTCCTCGACGTAGCCGCGCACATGCAGGTTGCGGTTGGCCCGGCGGTAGGTCAGCTGGTGGATCAGCCCGGGATAGCCGTGGAAGCCGAAGATGATCGGCGTGTCCCTGGTGAACAATCCGTCGTATTCGGTGTCGGTCAGCCCATGCGGATGCTCGGTGCTGGGCTCGAGCCGCATCAGATCGACGACGTTGATGACGCGGATGCGCAACTCCGGCAGATGCTCGCGCAGGATCGAGACCGCGGCGAGGGTTTCCAGCGTGGGTGTGTCGCCGCAACAGGCCATCACCACGTCGGGCTCGGCATGCTGGTCGTTGCTCGCCCATTGCCAGATGCCCAGGCCCTGCGTGCAATGGATGACGGCGGCTTCCATGGTCAGCCATTGCGGCATGGCGTGCTTGCCCGCCACCACGACGTTCACGTAGTGCCGGCTGCGCAGCACGTGGTCGACCACCGACAGCAGGCAGTTGGCGTCCGGTGGCAGGTAGGCGCGGACGATCGCCGCTTTCTTCGTGATGACGTGGTCGAGGAATCCCGGGTCCTGGTGCGTGAAGCCGTTGTGGTCCTGCTGCCAGACATGTGACGTGAGGAGGATGTTCAGCGATGCGATGTCGCGCCGCCAAGGCAGTTCAGAGGTCCCTTTCAGCCACTTCGCGTGTTGGGTGACCATCGAATCCACGATGCGGACGAAGCCCTCGTAGCAGTTGAACAGCCCGTGCCGTCCGGTCAGCAGGTAGCCTTCGAGCCAGCCCTCGCATTGATGCTCGCTGAGCATCGAGTCCAGCACACGCCCGTCGCGCGCAAGAAACTCATCATCCGCCACCTGTTCGGTATCCCACTGCCGGTCGGTGACCTCGAACACCGCTTCCAGCAGGTTCGAGACGGTCTCGTCCGGTCCGAAGATGCGGAAGTTGCGCCCGGCCTCGTTCAGCCTGGTCACATCGCGCAGGAAGGCGCCCAGCACGTGAGTGTCCTGGGCTCCGACTGCGCCTGGCGAAGGCACCTGCGCCGCGTGCATTCGGAAGTCCGGCAGCCGCAGGTCGCGCAGCAGCCGCCCGCCATTGGCGTGCGGACTGGCGCCCATGCGCCGCTCGCCCTTCGGCGCCAGATCCGCCAATTCCGGCAGGAGCCGGCCGGTTCCGTCGAACAGCTCATCGGGCCGGTAGCTCCGCATCCAGCTTTCCAACTGGGCGAGGTGCTGGGGGTGCTCGGCGTTAACGAGAAGCGGGACCTGGTGCGAGCGGAACGTGCCCTCGACCTTGAGGCCGTCGACGAATTCGGGGCCGGTCCAACCCTTCGGAGACTTCAGCACGATCATCGGCCAACGTGGCCGCACCGTGTCGCCGTTCTCACGCGCATCCTCCTGGATACGCTTGATGTCGGCGATGACAGTCTCGACCGTATCGGCCATCAGCCGGTGCATCGTGGCCGGGTCGTCACCCTCCACGAAATGCGGGGTCCAGCCGCAGCCTCGGAGATACTGGTCCAGCTCCTCGTGGCCTATTCGGGCCAGGATCG
>JACMOG010000257.1 GCA_014378125.1 Vitreoscilla sp.
CCACGCCACCGGTGCGGCGCGAGAACACCGCGTTCAAGCTCAGCTTCGCCGTGGCGAGCCTGGCCGATGCCCGCGCCGCGGCGAAGGCCGCCGGCGGCGAGCTGGACCCGCCCGAGAAGGAATGGGACTTCCAGGGCCTGCGCGTGTGCGACGGCTGCGATCCCGAGGGCAACATGATCCAGGTGCGCGAGGTGGCGGTGGAGACGGACTTGCCCACGGAGGCTTGAGCGACCCTTCGCCAATGTGGATCCTGCGACTCCGCGCAGGATGGCGTCCTGGACTGACTAGCCGCCCGCCTTCTTCACGTTCTTGAAACCCTGCGCCTGCAGCAGCGCCATCACGCGGTCGCGGTGGTCGCCCTGCAGCTCCACCACGCCGTCCTTGGCGGTGCCACCCACCCCGCAGGCGGACTTGAGCTTCTTGCCCAGCGCCGCCAGCTCGGGCTCGGCCAGGCCCAGGCCGCGCACCACGGTGACGCCCTTGCCGCCGCGGCCCTTGGTCTCGAAGAACAGGCGCACCACGCCGTCGGTAGGCGGCGCCACCGCCTTCTTGCAGGCGCATTGCGCCATCGGCTGGCGGCACACGGGACACATGCGGCCCGCCTCGGTCGAGTAGACCAGGCCGCCATTCGGGTTCACGGGTTTCATGCCGCCATTGGAACCGATCCACGCCGCCGGCTCGACCGCGAGGGGATGTGAGAATCCGCGCATGACGACGCCACGCCACGCCTTCACGACCGCCACCCGCCTTCTCGCCGCCGCCCTCGCGCTCGCCTTCTCGCAGGCCGCCCTGGCGGTGCCGCCCCTGGTGCAGCACGACGTGGTGCTGCTGCAGAAGGGCGACATCATCGAGCAGCGCGTGGACGGCGGCGCCGACGCGATGTCGGCCTACCTGAAGACGCTGGGCGCGGCGCTCACCGAGACGATGCGCGCCAACCCCCAGCAGCTTCCGACGGCGGGCTTCATCGCGGTGGCGATCCGACCCGGCAACCAGGTGCGCAGCTGGTTCGACTTCAAGCCCGCCCTGGCCGACAGGACGATGGCCGCGCTGGCGCATGCCGTCGAGACCACGCCCACCCTGCCCGTGAAGAGCGGCGAGATCGTGTTCGCGCTGCGGGTGAGCGTGTGGAGCGACAAGCCGCCCAAGTCGTACGCGCCGGCGCCGCCGGAGTGGAAGGACGCGACGAAGGACATGCATCCGAAGCCCGACATCGACACGCTGGTGGACCTGGTGGGGCCGCCGTGAGGCGCCGGACGCCCGCCGTCCGGCCCAGCGTCGCGACGACCCCCCCGACGTGGCCGCCGGCCATCCCGCCGCCGCCGGCCATCCGCGGAATTCTTCCAGCGCCGGCGCGTCGTTCTTGTCGACCCTCTCGACGCGCGTCCGCCGCTGCCCGAACCTGCCGGCGCGCGCCAGCACGCACACGGGACACTCGATGATGCCGCTCTTTTCTTCGTGGGCCAGGTGCACCACGCCGCACTTGGCGCAGTGGCCGAGGTGGGTATCCGCGCCCTCGCGCAGGGGCGTGAACACGTCGCGCAGCATGCGGCTGAGCGACACGCCGCAGTCGGCGTCGTAGGTGCAGGCGTAGTAGTCGTAGGCCCACACCATCGCCTCGAAGGCCTCGACGCCGGCGTCCACCAGGCGGCGCTGCAGGCAGAAGATGGCGGTGGCGCTGAGGCGGCGATGGGCGCTGCCCCACAGGTCGCGGTGGTCGCGCGTGCGGTCGCGCGGCGTGCCCTTGTCGCGCTTGGGCTTGGGGTTGAGGGCCTCGGCGATGACGCGCAGTTGCGCCGCGCGCACGTCGCTGGTTGCCAGCATGCGGTCTTCGACCTCGGTGGGGCGCATCTGGTGACGCAGCATGCCCAGGATCAGGCTGCTGGTGCCGGGCATCAGGAAGTTGGACGGCGGCCGCCCGGATCGCTTGCTGACCGGCACGCGCTCGGCCACGCGGTAGGCGGCGCTTTCCTCCTGCACGGCGTGGCGGATGAGCACGTACTCCTGCTCGCAGCACTGCGTGAGCGCGAGCAGCCCGCGCAGGGCGGGCTCGACGCCGTCGTCGTCGTCGGGGCGCAGCAGGCGGTCGATGACGGGATCGCTCAGGCGCGGCACCGCCAGCAGCGTGCCGGGGTTGCCGCCCCATTCGAGGAACGCGAACGCGGGCAGCTCCTGCAGCGCGGCGATGACGCCGCGGTCGGTGATGTCGCACACCAGCGCGGCGCTGGCCGGATCGTCGGCGTAGCGCACGAAGGTGGCCAAGGCCAGGCGGTTGATGCGCTTGACCAGGGGGCGATACACCTCGTGGTCGGGGGTGAGCATGGGGCGATGCTCGGCCAGGCGCTGCACCAACCGCTCGGTGAGGGCCGGCCGCCAGAGCGCCACCGGCGTGGTGGCCAGGTCGTCGAGCTGCGCGTCGGGCATGGCCGCCAGCCGCATCGCCACGCCCAGCGGCACGCCGAACAACTCCACGGCGTGCTGGGGGTTGCGGCGCGCCACCTCCACCAGGCCCTCGATCAATTCCTCGTTGAGCGTCTTCTGGTCGCTCGGCCCCTTGGTCGCTCCGGTTGGTGTCATCTCATTCCCTCCGTGCCTTGCTTGGTGCAAGGACTGATGGCCAGCGAGCCATCTGTTGTGGGCCTTCGCCACACTTTTTGATCGATGGCCATTTTTGTTGGCGTGATGAAAATGTGACACACCTTTTTTGCCTCATCAAGGGCCTTTTTGTGGGCATTTTGATGCGAATCGGACTAGACTGGCCGCTCCCCCTAGCTTGGCAAGCCGTCCATGACCGACACCGCGCCGACCCCCGCCTCGCCAGAAATCGATCTCCCGTCCGAGCCCGCGCTGAGCTTGGGCGTGCGCCGGCTGCTGATCTCCTTCGGCGTCAAGGAGCACAACCACGCCTCCGAGATCGCCCGCATCATCGACGTCGATCGCTCGCAGTCGTACCGCCGGTTGAAGGGCGACGTGGCATGGAGCCACACCGACCTGCGGGCGATCGCCCATCATTTCGGTGCGCCCACCGACTGCCTGCTGCCGCACGACGACCTCGCGCGCCTCGCCCATCACGGCCCCGAGGCGGTACCGGCCGTCATTCGCGTGGCGCACCTGCCGCCCACCGGCCTGCTGGTGCCCGGCCCCGAGCTCGCGCCCGGTGACAGCAGCGACCTGGTGGCCGTCCGCGTGGGCGCGGCCTGGGAGATCCACGTGAACGGCGACGAGCCCTTCGGCGCCCGCCGCCATGCCATCGAGGCGCTCACGGTGCGCAGCCACCCGCATTTGCAGGTGGCGCTGCTGGAAGACGACACACGCGCCGCCGACGCCCTGGTGGAGGCCTTCCGCCCGCTGGGCATCGTGGCCACGCCCTTCGTCGACAGCGCCTCGCTGCGCGCGGCCATCGCGCACCGCCGCTTCGACGCCTACGTGCTCGACTGGCTGCTCGGCGAAGGCACGGCGGCTTCCGTCGTGGAACAGATCCGGCAACACCGGCCGCACGTTCCCGTGGTGGTGGTCACGGGCGCGCTGATGGCCGATTCCGAGATGGAGCAGAGCCTGCTGGCGCTGTCGGCGCAGTGGAACTTCTCCACGCTCGACAAGCCCGTGCGGCCGATGAACCTGGCCAACGCGATCAAGCAGCTGGTGGCGGCCGCGCGGGCCTGAGGCCCGCCCGCCCTCCGCCTCAGGTGCTCACAGCAGCCAGGAGAAGAAGATCAGGTACAGCCCGCCCAGGATCGCCACCCACTTCGACACGTAGTACACGCGCCGATGGCTGGCCTTGAGCTTCTTGGCCTGCAGGCGCAGCTTGTAGGCGTTCTGGAAGAATCGATTGATGCCGCCCACGCGCTCGCCCGCCTCGTTGGGCGATGCCGACGCGGACATGATGTGGTCGGCGAACCAGCGGTTGAGGGCGGCCAGCGGGCGGCCGTGCAGCGGACGCTCGATGTCGCAGAACAGGATCACGCGCTGCTGGTCGGTGGTGTTGGCGGCGTGGTGGATGAAGGTCTCGTCGAACACCACCGCCTCGCCGTCCTTCCAGAAGTAGCGCTGGCCATCGACCTCGATGTAGCAGTCCGGCGAGTTGGGCGTGGCCAGGCCCAGGTGGTAGCGCAGCGAGCCGGCGTACGGGTCGCGGTGGCGCACCAGCTTGCCCTCGGGCGGCAGCGACGCGAACATCGCGCCCTTGATGGACGGGATCTGGTTGAGCAGCTCCACCGTGCGCGGGCACGAGGTGCGCGCCGAGGCCAGCTCCTCGCCGTACCATTTCAGGTAGAAGCGCTTCCAGCCCGACCGGAAGAACGAGTTGAAGCCCATGTCGTTGTAGCCGGTGGCCACGCCGATGCGGCCCGCGTCGTTCAGGCTGAGGGCCTCGGCGCGGATCTCTTCCCAGTGGGCCTGCAGGGGCGCCAGGTCGGGAAACGCGCTCACGGGCGCGTACGGGCGAGCCTTCACGCGCGAGAACAGCACCATCAGCATGTTGTACGGCGCCAGCAGCACCGTGTAGTCGGTGAACGCCTTCATCAGGCCGAAGCGGGCGCGTCCGCGCAGGTGCACGAAGGCCGCCGATCCCATGAGGAGCACGAAGAGGCCGACGCGGATCGCGATGGAATACGGATGAGTCATGGGGTGCGCAACGCCGGCGGCGCCGCAGCATCAGGAGGAAACCCGTATTTTGCCCGAAGCCTCGCCTGCCGAGTTCGAAACCCGCAAGCGGCGCCCAGCCTCGATAATCGGGGCATGAACCCGCTGCTCGGCACGCTGCACCCCTACCCGTTCGAACGTTGGCGCCTGCTCGCCAGGGATGTCGTCCCCTCGCCGGCCCACCGCCCCATCAGCCTGGGCCTGGGCGAGCCGCGGCACGCCACGCCGCAGCTCATCAAGGACGCCATCACCGGCCACCTGGCCGGCCTGGCGGTGTGGCGGCCCACCCTGGGAGAAGCCGGGCTGGGCGGGGCGAACGCCGACTGGGCGCGGCGGCGCTACGGGGTAGCGCTCGATCCTGCCACGCAGCTGCTGCCTGTGAACGGCTCGCGCGAGGCGCTGTTCTCGTTCGCCCAGGTGGCGGTCGATCCGACGTGGCGCGGACGACCGGGCACCCAGCCTCCCATCGTGCTGTGCCCCAACCCGTTCTACCAGATCTACGAGGGCGCGGCCCTGCTGGCGGGCGCCGGGACGGCCTTCGCCAACAGCGACCCCGCGCGCAACTTCGCGGCCGACTGGGGCGCCATCGACGCCGCCACCTGGGCCCGCACCCAGCTGATGTTCGTGTGCTCGCCGGGCAATCCCACCGGTGCGGTGATGCCGCTGGACGAATGGCGCACGCTGTTCGCGCTGAGCGACCGCCACGGCTTCGTCATCGCCAGCGACGAGTGCTACTCCGAGATCTTCTTCGGGCCCGAAGACGCGCCGCCGCTGGGCGCGCTGGACGCCGCCCGCCAGCTGGGACGCACCGACTTCCGCAACCTGCTGGTGTTCACCTCGCTGTCCAAGCGCTCCAACGTGCCCGGCCTGCGCTCGGGCTTCGTGGCCGGCGACGCGGCGCTCGTCAAGGCATTCCTGCTGTATCGCACCTACCACGGCAGCGCCATGAGCCCGGTGGTGCAGGCGGCCAGCGAGGCGGCCTGGCGCGACGAGGCCCACGTGCGCGACAACCGCGAGATCTACCGCCGCAAGTTCGCCCAGGTCACGCCGATGCTGTCCGGGCCGCTCGACGTGCGCCTGCCCGACGCCGGC
>JACMOG010000258.1 GCA_014378125.1 Vitreoscilla sp.
AGTTCCAGCAGCGCGTCGGCGTGGGCCGCGACGCCGCGTTCGTCGGTCACCGCCAGGCGCAGGCCGCCGTCGATGTCCGACAGCATCATCCACACGCCCATCAGGCGCTCGGCCGACTTGCGCTCGAGCATCCGATCCCACTGCATGTCGCGGTTCCGGTGCAGCTGCGGCTTGGAGCGGATGTCCTTGAGCTCGGACATCGGCT
The DNA here is from genome assembly GCA_014378125.1 of Vitreoscilla sp. Next base: position 206 of record JACMOG010000258.1, read on the forward strand.
GGTTGGGTTCGATGCGCCAGCGGTTGGCGGCGCCGCGCAGTCGCGTGACCACGTTGGCCTGCAGGCCCACCAGTTCCTTCTGCAGGTCGAGGTACGTCAGCCCGTCGCCGTTGTTGAGCACCGTGTCGGCGTCGTCGAGCTCGGCCTCGAAATGGTCGGCCGCCACCTTGGTGACGTGGCCGACGAACAGGCCCGCGTGCTTGGGCGTGTCGAACGCGCCGATGTCCATCTTGCGGCCGGTGACGAAGTAGTCGGTGGCCTCGCGGTTGAAGTTTCGGTCGGGGTCGGGCGTGAAGTTGAACGTGGCCTTGCCGGCCGACGACGCGCACAGCTCGGGCCGGCGCTCCAGCATCTCGTCGAGCTGGCGGCGGTAGTGGGCGGTGATGTTCTTCACGTAGCCCATGTCCTTGTAGCGCCCCTCGATCTTGAAGCTGCGGATGCCCGCGTCCACCAGCGTGTCGAGGTTGGCCGTCTGGTTGTTGTCCTTCATCGACAGCACGTGGCTGTCGTGCGCCACGATGCCGCCCTTGGCGTCGGTGACGGTATAGGGCAGGCGGCAGGGCTGCGAGCAGTCGCCCCGGTTGGCGCTGCGGCCGGTGTGCGCGTGGCTCAGGTAGCACTGGCCGCTGTAGGCCACGCACAGCGCGCCGTGGATGAAGAATTCGAGCGTGGCGTTGGGCGTGACGGCGGCGATCTCGCGGATCTGGCGCAGGTCGAGCTCGCGGGCGAGCACCATCTGCGAGAAGCCGACGTCCTGCAGGAACTTCGCCTTCTCCGGCGTGCGGATGTCGGTCTGCGTGCTGGCGTGCAGCTGGATCGGCGGCAGGTCGAGCATCAACAGGCCCATGTCCTGCACGATCAGCGCGTCGGCGCCGGCCTGGTACACCTGCCACGCCATCTGGCGCGCGCCCTCGAGCTCGTCGTCGCGCAGGATGGTGTTGAGCGTGATGAACACCTTGGCGCCGAAGCGGTGCGCGTGGCGCGTGAGGCGCTCGATGTCGGCCAGCTCGTTGCCCGCCGACGCGCGCGCGCCGAACGCGGGGCCGCCGATGTAGATGGCGTCCGCGCCGTGGTTCACCGCCTCGATGCCGATGTCGGCGTTCTTGGCCGGCGCGAGCAGCTCGATCTCGGCCGTGACGGCCGGGGCCACCGAGGTGAAGTTGAACGGCGTGGAATGCATGGTGTCTGGCTCGGAAAGTCGCTGGACGGCCGTTTTTTGGGCGGCGAGCGCGGAATCCGGGATTATCGCAGGCATGGGGTTTTCCTGCATCCTTTTGCGGCACCGTCGGGCTGGCAGGCCGGCGCCACGGCCGCGTGAGGTATGGTCCCGCCCGTGACAGCCCGCCTTGCCTCCCCTCGCTTCGACCGCCTCGACCTCTGGCGCGGCCTGGCCATCGTCTGGATGGCCTGCTTCCATTTCTCGTTCGACCTGAACCAGTACCGGTTCATCGCCTCGCAGAACTTCTACGCCGACCCGTTCTGGACGCAGCAGCGCTTCTGCATCGTCTCGATGTTCCTGATCGGCGCCGGCGCCGGCCAGGCGGTGGCCGTCGACGCGGGCCAGACCTGGCGTCGCTTCTGGCGCCGCTGGGCCCAGGTGGCCGGCTGCGCGCTGCTGGTGCCCTTCGGCTCGTACCAGATGTTTCCGCACGGCTGGATCAGCTTCGGCGTGCTTCACGGCATGGCCACGATGCTGATCCTGCTGCGCCTGCTGGGCACCGCGCTCCCGCCCGCGCGTCTCGCTCGCGCGCCGCTCGCGCTGGCGGGCGTGGCGCTGCTGGCCGCGCTCGGGTGGATGCTGCCGCACTGGGTGCAGGATCCGTTCTTCGACACGCGCCTCACCAACTGGGTGGGGCTCGTCACGCACCTGCCGCCCACCGAAGACTACGTGCCCGTGCTGCCGTGGCTGGGCATGATGCTGGCCGGCTATCTCGTCGCCAGCCTGCTGCTGGTGCACGCGCGGGCCGCCTTCACGGGCGGCGTTCCCCTTGTCGTGCGTCCGCTGGCCATCCTCGGCCGGTGGTCGCTCAGTTTCTACATGATCCACCAGCTCGTCCTGATCGGCGCGCTCGAACTAATCAGGATGGTCCACCCATGAGCAGCAGCCCCCGTATCCTCTTCGGCTTCCACGCCATCACCGTGCGCCTGAAGACGGCGCCCGCCTCCATCATCGAGCTGCACGTGGAAGCCAATCGCAAGGACGCGCGCATGCGCTCGTTCGTCGACCGCGCCCGCGACGCCGGCGCCAAGGTGATCGAGACAGACGGCGAGCGCCTGGACAAGATGGCGGGCACCTCGCGCCACCAGGGCGTGGTGGCGCGCGTCGAGCACGTGGCGATGCCGCACTCGCTGGACGAGGTGATCGAGAACGCGGAGGGCGTGCCGCTGCTGCTGGTGCTGGACGGCGTGACCGACCCGCACAACCTGGGCGCCTGCCTGCGCGTGGCCGACGGCGCCGGCGCGCATGCCATCGTGGCCCCGAAGGACCACGCGGTGGGCGTCAACGCCACGGTGGCCAAGGTGGCCAGCGGCGCGGCCGAGACCGTGCCCTACATCATGGTCACCAACCTGGCACGCGCCCTCAACGAGGTGAAGGATCACGACATCCGCGTGATCGG
>JACMOG010000259.1 GCA_014378125.1 Vitreoscilla sp.
CACCACCGGCGAGGCCATCTGTGCGTTCGTCGTGCTCAAGCGCTCGCGTCCCACGGGCGACGAGGCCAAGGCCATCGCCAACCAGTTGCGCGAGTGGGTGGGCAAGGAGATCGGCCCCATCGCCAAGCCCAAGGACATCCGCTTCGGCGACAACCTGCCCAAGACGCGCTCCGGCAAGATCATGCGGCGCCTGCTGCGCGACATCGCCAAGGGCCAGAAGATCACCCAGGACACCAGCACGCTGGGGAACCCGGCCATCCTGGACCAGCTCTCCGAGAACAATTGACGCTGCGGCGGCCGCACCGGTGCGGTCGCCGGGTGTCGATGCTGCTACATTGAGTCGGTTCGTCCTTTCACTGCGATCCCGTACGCGCGACCCTTTCCCGAGGGCGGCGGCCGGGCAGGGGTCCTGGCATGTTGTTCATCTTCATCGGCATCGGTCTGCTCGTCTGCAACTTCATGGACTGGGGGCCGATGGCCGCCTGGAACTTCAATCTCACGGGCGACCTGTGGAAGTTCGTGCTGCCGTTCGCGCTGGCCACGGTGTGGTGGATCTGGTCGGACGCCACCGGCTGGACCAAGCGCAAGGCCATGGTCGCCGACGCGAAGCGCAAGCAGGACCGTCTCGACCGCAACATCGACGCGATGGGCCTCGGCCACCTGCACAAGCACCGCGACGGCAAGACGCGTCCCAAGTGACATGCCGCTGAAGATCGCCGCCACGCAGCCGTTCAAGATCGGCCAGCCGCTGGTGGTCGACGCCGATTCGCCCGAGGGGCGCTATGCCACGGTGTTCGAGGACGACGGCAAGACCGGCTACTTCTACGCCGTGGACACCGACGTCGAGGACGGCAACCCCGTGCGCGACGCGATGCTGGTCTACACGGTGGCCGACGTCACCGATGCGGCAATCGAATCGACGCTGGAGATCGGCTGGTCGGACGACGGCCTGAAAGCGCTGCTGCTGATCAACGACGAACCCCACGCGGCCTTCGACTTCGCCCAGCGCCAGGGCTGGTGCCTGAGCGGCGAGCCCGCGCCGGACGCCACCGGCTGGTCGAAGGCGTCGCGGCAGTGGAGCGACGACGTCGAGGCCTTGTTCGACTGACGTCCCCAGCGCGATGCCCGCGCCCGCCATGAACTTCCTCGACCACTGGATCGCACTGCCCGCCGGCCGCGTCTTTGCGCGCGAGTGGCCCGCGCCCACCGGTGCGGGCGACCGGGCGCCGCTCGTGCTGATGCACGACTCGCTCGGCTGCGTCGAGCTGTGGCGCGACCTTCCCGCCTTGCTTCGCGACGCCACCGGCCGGCGCGTGATCGCCTACGACCGCCTCGGCTTCGGCCGCTCCGACGCGCGCACCTCGCCGCCCTCGCTGGACTTCGTCGCCGAAGAGGCCACGACGGGCTTCGCCGCGGTGCGCGAGCAACTTGGCGTCGGCCGCTTCGCCGTACTGGGCCACAGCGTGGGCGGCGGCATGTCGGTGAACATCGCCGCGACATGGGCCGCCGACTGCGAAGCGCTGGTCACCATTGCCGCCCAGGCGATGGTGGAGGAGCGCACGCTGGCCGGCCTGCGGGCCGCGCGCACGTCGTTCGCCGACCCTTCGCAGAGGGAGCGGCTCGCGCGCTATCACGGCGACAAGGCGGCGTGGGTGCTGGGAGCCTGGCTCGACACGTGGCCGGATCCCGCGTTCGCCGACTGGTCGCTGGCGCCGGTGCTGCCGCGGGTGGCGTGCAAGGTGCTCGCGTTGCACGGCGCGGACGACGAATACGGCAGCGCCGCGCATCCGCGAATGATCGGCGAACGGGTGGCCGGGCCGGCCATCGTGGAGATCCTGCCGGGCGTCGGCCACATGCCGCATCGCGAGCGGCCGGACGACGTCGTGCGGCGCGTGGCGGAGTTCCTGGTCTAGGCAGCGTCGGGATGGCGCGCGCGCCAGGCGCGTAGCGACTGTCGATGCGCGTCCATGGCGAGATCGTGCAGGTCGAAGATGCACGGGTCGCAGCCGTTGCCGCAGCACAGCTCGAAGTCGGGCTGCGGCGGGGCGACGGGCATCGGATCGGGGTCGGGAGCGGCGGACGCGGAGGGCGCTTCGGGCGTCGTCATGCCGCGATTATCGGGCGACCACGCGGCCGGTGCTGAGCGGCACCAAGGCCATCAACGCCGCCAGCACCCAGAAGGCGATCGGCAGGCTGGCCAGGTGCGAGACGAAGCCGACCGCCGCGGGGCCCAACAGCTGGCCCGCGTAGCCCACGGTGGTGAGCGCGGACACGGCCATGGCCGCCGAGGTGCCGGGCACGTTGCCGGCGCGCCGGAACAGCACCGGCACGATGTTGGACGCGCCCAGGCCGATCAGCACGAAGCCGGCCAGCGCGATCTCCAGGCGCGTGCCCAGCAGCAGCACCCCGAAGCCGAGCAACGAGACGACCCCGCCCCACGACATCGTGGCGCGGTCGCCGAAGCGGCCGGTGATGGCGCCGCCGCCGAGGCGGCCGGCGGTCATGGCCACCGCGAAGAACGCGTAGCCCAGGCCGCCCTGCGCCGTGGCCGCCAGGCCGCGACCGGTGATCAGCAGCGCGCCCCAATCGAGCATCGCACCCTCGACGAGAAAGCACACCGCCGCCAACGCCGCCAGCAACACCACCGGCCCGCGCGGCCAGGCGAGCGCTTGTCCCGCGGCCACGCGCGCGGTCTGCGCGAGGCGCGGCGCCGCCACGGCCATGGCCGCCACCATGATGGCCAGGCAGACGAACGTGCAGGCCAGGGGCCTGAGTCCGTACGACAACAGGAACGTGACGAGCGCGGCACCGGCGAAGCCGCCGACGCTGAACATCGCGTGGAAGCCCGACATCAGCGGCGCGCCGGCGTCGCGCTCCACCTCCACCGCGTGCACGTTCATCGACACGTCCAGCGAACCCAGCGCGCCGCCGAACACGAACAGCGCCGCGCCCAACCCCCACGGCGAACCGGCGAGGGCCAGCAGCGGCAGCGCGAGCGACATCGCCAGGCCGCTGGCCACCACCACGGGCTTGCAGCCATAGCGCGCGCACAGCGGGCCGGTGCGCAGCATGGCGGTGACCGATCCGGCGCCCAGGCACAGCAGCAGGAGGCCCATGAGGCCGTCGTCGGCACCCAGCCGCTGCTTGGCGAACGGAATCAGAGGTGCCCAGGCCGCCACGCCGAAGCCGGCCACCAGGAAGGCGATGCGGGTGGCGAGGCGGGCGGCCGGGCTGTCGGCAGAGGTCGACGGGATTGCGAGGGAGGTCATTGGAAGGGACGAGAGGGTCAGGCGGCCGGGGCGGCCACGGCCAGCGTGGCGCCGGCGGCGCGCAGCGGATCGGTGAGGGCGGCGGGCGCGTCGTGCTCCACCACCAGCAGGTCGACGTCGGCCAGGTTGCAGGCGCGGAAGGGCGAGCGGGCGTCCAACTTCTCGTCGAGGGCCAGCACCACGCAATGGCGCGCGGCCTGCACCAGGGCGTGCTTGAACGACGCGTCGGCATGCAGCTCGGCGCCCACGCCCCGCGACGGATGCACGGCGCAGGCGCCCAGGAAGCAGCGGTCGATGTCGAACCGGCCCACGGCCTGCACCGCGGCGGCATCGACGCAGCCGCCCACGGTGGTGTCGACCCCGCCGCCCACCATGATCAGGCGCAGGTCGGGGCGGCGCAGCACGGCGCCGGCGATGTCGATGGCGTTGGTGGCCACGGTGAGGTCGAGGTCTTCGGGCAGGAACTCGACGAGCGCGAGGTTGGTGCTGCCGGCGTCGAGGAACAGGAATTCGCCGGCCCGGATCGTCGCGGCCGCGCGTTGCGCCAGCGCCCGCTTGCGCTCGCGCGCGAGGTCGATGCGGGCCACCATGGGCAGCGCCTGTGACGCGACGGGCAGGGCGCCGCCGTAGACGCGGCGGCAGCGGCCTTCGGCGGCGAGCGCGCGCAGGTCGCGGCGGATGGCGTCTTCGGAGACGTCGAACTCCTCGGCCAACGTCGTGGCCACCACGGGCTGGCCTTCGGCCAGGCGGGCGGCGATCACGTCGCGGCGGGCAAGCGGAAGGGGTGCAGGCATGGCGCCATCTTAAACGTGCATGAACGAGAAATCAATCGTGCACGATCAAGAAGACATCAGACCCCCGGGAGCGGCCCTCAAAAAATGGTTTCGGGATCGACCGGCTGCCAGGCCGGGAACCGGGACATCGCCGAGGCGAACTACCCGGAGGACACGATGCGGCCCGTCCACGTTTGCAGCGGCTCGAACGGCGCGGTGTCGAACCAGCCGGGATCGACCGCGGCGAACTGCCGAATGAACGGCGCGATGGCCATGTCAGCCAGCGAGGGGGTGTCCCGCAGCAGAAAAGGACGATCCGCGAGACGCGCACTCAACGGCGCCAGCATCAGCTCGACGGCCTCGTCGCGCCAGGCCTGCAATGGGCGCTCGGGATGGCGCGACGCGTATTTGTAGCGGTCGAGCGCCTGCTTGAAGGGGCCGTCGTTGAGGGCGATCAACGCATCGCTGCGGGTCATGCTGCTCCAGCGCCCAGCACATGATCTCGAGGCTCTGTTGCAGCACGCGGCCGTCAGGCGGTTGCAGGACGGGCACCGTTGCCTTGGGCGAGGCGTGCAGGAGCGCCGCAGGCTTGTCGCGCAGCACCACCTCGCGCAACGCCACCCGCACGCCCGAAACCTTGATGGCGAGCCTGGCGCGGATGGCGTAGGGGCAGCGGCGAAACGAGTACAGGATCGGCGTGTCGCTCGGGGTGGAATGGGAGGGCGTCTCGCAGGATTCTGAACGAGTGGGTCGCCGTTGCCAAAGGGGATGCCGCAGTGCACTGGCTGGTCGACAGGGTGGCAAGGGGCCGCGCGCGCGTTCAGATGCTCGGACCGTTCGCGCAGCACGGCGCGGACATCGGCGCCTTGGCTGACAACGGCGCAAGCGCTCTTTCACTTCGAAATCATTCGAACGATGCAGAATGGCCGTGGCCTCAATCTGCAAGGACGCAACTTGACACGTTCCCCGGATCCCGCCGACATCGTCGTGCGGCCAGTCGTCGACGACGATTTTCCGGCCTGGGCGCCCCTTTGGTCCGGCTACAACGCCTTCTACGGGCGACAAGGTGCCACCGAGCTGCCCACGGAGGTGACGCGAGTGACCTGGGAGCGGTTTCTCGATCCGTCCGAACCGGTTCACGCGCTCGTCGCCGAAAAATCCGGACGGATTGTCGGCCTGGCGCATTTCCTGTACCACCGCAGCACCTCGCAGATCGCGATGAACTGCTACATGCAGGACCTGTTCACCCGTCCTGACGCACGTGGCGGCGGCGTCGGGCGCCGCCTCATCGAGGCCGTCTACGAGCGCGCTCGCACAGCGGGCGCTGCACGTGTCTATTGGCTCACCCACCACACGAACGCGGCGGCGCGGCACCTGTACGATCAGGTCGCGGACGATTCAGGCTTCGTGGTCTACCGAAAGCCCCTGTGATCTCCAGGGACCGCGAGCGCGATCGGCTCGAGCCGGCCTCCTGGACGGAGAGTTGTCGATGATCGTCGTGGCCTGCGCCGTGTCTTGCTGTCTCGCCTGATCCCGGACTCTGCTTCGGGAGTCGGCGCGGGCGTTTGACGCGGCATCTCGATTGACAACACAAGGGTTGGCCGGCCGTTTGGCGCGGTCGTCTCGGCCACAGCCTTCGTCAATCGAACTTGTCCAGCACCGCCCCGAAGCTGGCGCTCGACGAGTGCCTGGCGAACTTGGCCAGCACGCCCCGGGTGTAGCGCGGCGCCGGCTGCGTCCAGGCTGCCTTGCGGCGCGCCAGCTCGTCGTCGGGCACATGCAGTTGCAGCAGCAACTGGTGCGCATCGATGGTGATGGAGTCCCCCTCGTGCACCAGCGCGATCGCGCCCCCTTCGTAGGCCTCGGGCGCCACATGCCCCACCACCATCCCCCAGGTGCCGCCCGAGAAGCGCCCGTCGGTGATCAGCCCCACCGACTCGCCCAGCCCCTGGCCGATGAGCGCGCCCGTGGGTGCCAGCATCTCCGGCATGCCCGGCCCGCCCTTGGGCCCCAGGTAGCGAAGGATCATCACGTCGCCGGCCACGATCCTGTTGGCCATGATGGCGGCCAGCGCCGACTGCTCGTCGTCGAACACGCGGGCCGGGCCGGTCATGACGGGGCTCTTCAGGCCGGTGATCTTGGCCACGCAGCCCTCGGTGGCGAGGTTGCCACGAAGGATGGCCAGGTGCCCGTCGGCGTACATGGCGTCGGCGATGGCGCGGATCACCTGCTGGTCGGCACGCGGCGTCGAGGGCACGTCGGCCAGCGTCTCGGCGATCGTGATGCCGGTGATGGTCATGCAGTCGCCGTGCAGCAGGCCGGCGTCGAGCAGCAGCTTCATCACCTGCGGGATGCCGCCGGCGCGGTGCAGGTCGATGGCCAGGAAACGGCCGCTGGGCTTCAGGTCGCACAGCACCGGCGTGCGCTTGCGGATGCGCTCGAAGTCGTCGATGGTCCACTCGACTTCGGCCGCGTGCGCGATGGCCAGGAAGTGCAGCACCGCG
>JACMOG010000260.1 GCA_014378125.1 Vitreoscilla sp.
GCGTGCAGCCGCACGGAGTCGGTCAGCTCGTAGTCGACGAATGCCCAGGTGAATCGGGCGCCGCCGTTGGAGGTGTCTTCCAGTTGTGCCCAGAGCTTGCTCTTTTCCGACAGCGTCGCGCTCAGGACGAGCCCGAAGAAGTCATTGTTCCAGGTGCCCTTCTTGTCCGCGTCGAGATAGCTGTTGGCGGACGTCTGGGCGTAGTCCTGGTAGCCGAAGCCGTGCAGGTCGATGCGATCGCTGAGTTCCACGGCCTCTGCGCCCGAAGAGGCCATGCATCCAAACGCGGCGCAACCCAGTGAAATGCCTAGATGGCGAAAAGTTTTCATCGTCATGTGTTGTCCAAGAAGAGTCGTCGGCTCACTTGATCGGCGCGGACAGTCCGCGCCAGATCTGCTGGCAACCGTCTTTTCGGACACTGCGCAAGAACCTTGATCGCTTTCTCTTCCAGGCGGCAGGGCGGATGTCGAAAATACCCGTTCAGCGCGCCGGCTCGGCCGCCTCGCGCTCCCCGGGCGTATCGCCGCGCAACGCCACCGCCAGCCGTTCACGATCGAGCTCCCGCTCCCACGCCGACACCACGATGCACGCCACCCCGTTGCCCACGATGTTGGTCAGCGCGCGGCACTCGCTCATGAACTTGTCGATGCCCAGGATCAGCACCATGCCGGTGACGGGCAGGCCCTGCACGACAGACAGCGTGGCGGCCAGCGTGATGAAGCCCGAGCCGGTGACGCCGCTGGCGCCCTTGGAGGTGAGCATCTCCACCAGCAGGATGGTGCCTTCCTGCACCCAGGTGAGGTCCACGTTGATCGCCTGCGCGATGAACAGCACCGACAGCGTCATGTAGATGTTGGTGCCGTCCAGGTTGAACGAGTAGCCGGTGGGCACCACCAGGCCCACCACCGACTTGGAGCAGCCCACGTTCTCCAGCTTGGCCATGAGCTGCGGCAGCGCCGCCTCCGACGAGCTGGTGCCCAGCACGATCAGCAGCTCCTCCTTGATGTAGACCAGGAACCGGAAGATCGAGAAGCCCACGGCGCGCGCGACCAGGCCCAGCACCACCAGCACGAACAGCAGCGAGGTGAGATAGAACGTGGCCACCAGCTTGAGCAGCGGGAGCAACGAGCCGAGGCCGTACTTGCCGATGGTGAAGGCCATGGCGCCGAACGCGCCGAGGGGCGCCAGGCGCGTGATGAGCGTGACCATGCGGAAGAACACGGCCGAGAACTGGTTGATCACCGCGAGCAGCGGTGCGCCCTTGGGGCCCATGTGCGACAGCGCGCTGCCGAACAGCAGGGCCACCAGCAGCACCTGCAGGATCTCGCCCTTGGCGAACGCGTCCACGACGGTGGTCGGGATGATGTGAAGCAGGAAATCGACCGTGCTCTGGCTGCTGGCCTGGGTGGCGTAGGTGGCGACGGACTTGCCGTCCAGCGTGGCCGGGTCGACAGCACCTGCACGTACAAGATCTTGTAGAGAGCGGTCTTCATGTCTCCGGCCTTGTTCCTGGTAAGGCCGATTCTGTGGCGCGAGGGATCACCCTGCGCAAGTCGGGGTGCTGGCGCGCTGCCCTTCAGGGGCGAGCGGGGTCCTGCCTGAAGTAGGTGGCCAGCAGCGCGTACATCCGCGGCGACTCGCGCCTGAACGGCACCGGCGCCACGAAGAACGCCTCCACGGCCACCGCGAAGAACTCCTCCACGGCCTTGGCGCCATACGGATCGACCACGGTGTCGACGCCGTCGTCCACCAGCCCGCGGAACGTCTCGTAGGCGCCGTCGATGACCTCGATCCAGCGCTCGCGCGTCGCCGCGTCGGGCAGCGGTGGCACGCCGTCGGCCAAGCCTTCGGCGGCCATGTCGATCACGTGCGCGAACTCGTGGATGACCACGTTGTAGGCCAGTTCGGCGGACTCGGCGGCGTCGTGCACGTCCGACCAGGCGAGCATCAGCGGGCCGCCGCTCATCGCCTCGCCGGTGAGGTTTTCTTCGTATTCGTGGACGACGCCGTCCTCGTCCATCACGCTGCGCCGCGCGACCACCTCGTCGGGGTGCACCACGATGCCGACGAAGCCGTCGTAGAGATGCAGGCCCAGGCGCAGCACGGGCAGGCAGGCCTGGGCGGCGATCATCAGCGCCATGTCGTCGGTGACCTGGAGGCCGCCGGCGCCATGGAACTGCTTGCGGTCGAGGAACAGGCTGCACAGCCGCCGCAGCTCGGCGCGATCGGCCTCGTCCAGGCCCTTGAGGAAGGGCAGGCGCAGCAGCGTGAGTTCCCACAGGTCGTCGGCAATCGCCCGCCGCTCCAGCGCACGTTGCTCGCGCCACGCGCCCAGGCGCGCGAGGGGCGCGCGCCACCACGCGCGTACGTCGTCGCTCACGTGTTCATGCCTGGCCGGGCGCCAGGCGCTCGATGCCCGTGGCCGTCCAGCGCAGCACCTGCGCGCGCCGGGCCTCGGGCACGGGCGTGTCCTGGTCCCAGTCGCTGAGCACGTGGCGCGTCCAGCCGTCGCGCACCTGCGTGCCGGGCCGGTGGGTGTGGCCGTGGATCATCGTGTCGGTGCCCAGGCGGGCCAGCCAGGCCTTGGCCATCGTCGCGTCGACGTCGGCGTAGGTGACGGGCTCGTCGTGGCGGGCCCGGCTCGCTTCGCGCATCTTGGCGGCGAGAGCCAGGCGCGTCTCCAGCGGCTGCGACAGGAACTGCTCCTGGTACGCCGGATCGCGCACCTGCTGGCGGAAGATCTGGTACGGCACGTCGTCCACCACCAGCTCGTCGCCGTGCGTCAGCAGCAGCGTGCGGCCGAAGGCCGTGACGGCGGCCGGATCGGCGAGCAGTCGCGCGCCCGTGGCGGCGGCGAACTCGGCTCCGATGAGGAAGTCGCGGTTGCCGTGCTGCAGCCACACCGGCACGCGCGCTGCGGTGTCGGCGAGGGTCTGGGTGCAACGAGCCTCGAAGGGTCGGGTGCGGGCGTCGTCGCCCACCCAGACCTCGAAGATGTCGCCCAGCAGGAAGACGGCGTCCGCCCGCGTGCCGGCCATGTACGCCTCCCATGCCGCCGCGGTGGCCGGCATGGTCTCGCTCAGGTGGATGTCGGAGATGAAGTCGACGACGTGGATGTCGTCGCCGAGCTTCAGGTCCGAATCGAAGACGGCCAAGCTCAAGCCTGGACTTCCTCGGCCTTGATGATCTGGATGTCGTCCACCGGCACGTCGTCGTGGAAGCCCTTGCGGCCCGTCTTGACGCTGCCCAGGTCGTCGACCACCGACTGGCCCTCGACGACCTTGCCGAACACCGCGTAGCCCCAGCCGTCCTGCGCCTCGGAGTTGTTGAGGAAGCCGTTGTTGGTGGTGTTGATGAAGAACTGCGAGCTCGCCGAATGCGGCGCCGAGGTGCGCGCCATGGCCAGCGTGTACTTGTCGTTCTTCAGGCCGTTCTTGGCCTCGTTCTGGATCTGCGCGTCGGTGTCTTTCTGCTTCATGCCCGACTCGAAGCCGCCGCCCTGGATCATGAAGTTGCGGATCACGCGGTGGAAGATCGTGCCGTCGTAGAAGCCCTTGTTCACGTAGGACAGGAAGTTGGCGACGGAGATGGGAGACTTTTCGTCATCGAGCTCGATGCGCAGGTCGCCCTTGGTGGTGGTGAGCTTCACGTATTTGGTCATGTTATTTCTCCAGGGTGGCTTTCTTGATGATGACGGGGGCCTGAGGCACGTTCTCGTACATGCCCTTGGTGGTGGTGGAGACCATCCGGATCTTGTCGACGACGTCCATGCCCGACACCACGTGGCCGAACACGGCGTAGCCGCCGCGGCCGCCGGGCGAGTTGGCGGCGTCGAGGAACGGGTTGTCCTGCGTGTTGATGAAGAACTGGGCGGTGGCCGAGTCGGGGTCGCCGGTGCGCGCCATCGCGACCGTGCCCTTGAGGTTGTTCAGGCCGTTGCCGGCCTCCAGCGCGATCGGGGCGTGCACGGGCTTTTCCTGCAGGCTGGGCAGCATGCCGCCGCCCTGGATCATGAAGTTGGGGATCACGCGGTGGAACACGGTGCCGTCGTAATGGCCTTCCTTGACGTAGCGTTCGAAGTTGGCCACCGACTTGGGCGCCTTTTGCGCGTCCAGCTCGATGACGATGTCACCCATCGACGTCACCAGGTGCACCTTGTCCGCCCAGGCCGGGGCGCTGAACGCCGTCAGCCCGGCCACGGCCAGTGCGGCCCAGCGGGTTTGTTGGGGGATGCTCATCTGAAAGTCTCCTTGGCTATACTCCCTCGATTCTACCGAGGGCTGCCGGCCCGTGTTTCCGCCGATGACGCTGCGTCTGTTCAACTCTCTCACCGGCCAAGCCGAAGCCTTCGTTCCCATCGTCCCGGGCCAAGTGCGCATGTACGTGTGCGGCATGACGATCTACGACCTGTGCCACATGGGCCACGCCCGCATGATGATGGCGTTCGACGTCGTCTACCGCTGGCTTCAGGTGCTGGGCTACGAGGTCACCTATGTCCGCAACATCACGGACATCGAGGACAAGATCATCAAGCGCGCGGTCGAACGCGGCACCACCACCCGCCAGCTCACCGACGAGATGATCGCGGCCATGCGGGAAGACATCGGCGCCATCGGTATCGAGCCCCCCACGCACGAGCCGCGCGCCACCGAGTACGTGCCGCAGATGCTGTCCATGATCGCCACGCTGCAGGGCAAGGGGCTGGCCTACCAGGGCGACAACGGCGA
>JACMOG010000020.1 GCA_014378125.1 Vitreoscilla sp.
CTCGAGATCACCGAGGGCAGCGTGATGAACGACGCCGAGGCCTCCATCGCGCAACTGCACGCGCTGCGCGAGCTGGGCCTGCACCTGGCCATCGACGACTTCGGCACGGGCTACGCCAGCCTGTCCTACCTGCGTCGGTTCCCGCTGGACCGGCTGAAGATCGACCGCTCGTTCATCGCGCAGCTCAACGCCAGCGAGCAGGACGACACCATCGTGCGCACCGTCATCGAGCTGGCCCACACGCTGGGACTGTCGGTCACGGCCGAGGGCGTGGAGACGATCGAGCAGGAGGCGGTGCTGGAGGGCTGGGGCTGCGACGTGATCCAGGGCTTCCTGCGCTTCCGCCCCGCGCCCGCGGCCACGGCCACCGGGCAGCTCGAGAAGGACCGGCAGGACGCGCTGCAGCCGGCGTGAGCCCGCCGGCTCAGGGCGCGCGGTAGCCGGGCGTCGACACGTCGACGCTGTCGTCCGCCGGCGTGCGCATGAACGCCGGCAGCGCCTCGCAACGCGCCGAATGCTCGGCCAGCGCCGGACACGTGGCATCAGGCACCGGCACCACCAGCTTGAGCTGCATGAAGCGCCACGCGATGGCGGCCATCAGGCCCGCCTGCGTCAGCGTGGCCTGCTCGGCGGCCAGCGGATGGCGCGCGATCTCCGCGTCCAGCGCCGTCAGCGCCGCCATCAGCTGCGTTTGCACGCGTTCCAGCCACGGCGCGTGACGCTTGTCGGCGGGCCGCAGGTTGTGCTCGTAGAAGGTCTGCATCACCTTCTCGCAGGCGGCCAGTGCAAGACCTGTCATGCGCGTCGCACGCGCGCGTTCCGCGACGCCGGACGGCCACAGGCTGCGTTCCGCCAGCGTCTCCAGCCAGTCGATGATCAGGCTCGACTCCATCAGCACCGTGCCGTCGTCGCACACCAGCGTGGGCGCCTTCACCACCGGGTTGATTCGGCTGAACCGGTCGAAGGTGCTGAACACCGACAGCGGGTCGTGTTCGAACGGGATGTCGAGCAGCTGCAACGCGATGGCGGTGCGGCGGACGAAGGGGGAGTCGAGCATGCCGATCAGTCGCATCTTCAGTTTCCTTGAGGAGCGGGCACTCTTGCCGGCCGTTCGCAACGATAGTCCCGCGCGGACGATGCGGGAAGCCCGCGAAGCGGTCTTGTCTCTTGCGCCGAACGGAGCAATGGCGCCGCCGACCGACGCATTGCGTCGCCTGGATCAGGGCCGCCGCGTGAGCGCGAACGTGGCCTTGGTGAACGCGAGCCGGAAGCCGGCGCGCTCGGTGTTGCGCGCGCTCGTGTTGGCCGGCCGCGCCATCACCACCGCCAGCGCGCAGCCCGCGGCCTTGGCGGCGCGCAGCCGGGCCCGCAGCAACGCCGACTGCAGGCCGCGGCCGCGGAACGCGGGCAAGGTGCTGGCAATGTACAGCTCGCCGATGCGCCCCGCCGGTGTCTCGGCCACGCTGAGCCCCGCGGACGCCACCACCTGGCCGTTCACCCGCGCCACGAACAGCGCGGTGTCGTCGCGAGCATGCGCGATGCGGGCCAGCGCGGCCAGCAGCTCGCGCGGCCGATCGTGCGCCTGCACGCTGAAGCCCGCGATGCTGGCCTCGACGAACAGCGCGTCGGCCTCCGTGCCCTGAAGCACCTCGATGCCCGGCTCCGGGGCGCCTTCCGGCGCGAAGTCGTCCAACAGGCGCGCGTAGGTGTTGCTGAAGGCGTTGACCGCGTAGCCCCGGGCGGCCAGCAGCGGCAGCAGCGAGGGCACGGCATGCGGGCACAGGTCGATCTCGACGCCCAGGCCGCGGGCCGCGTACGCCGCCTCGATCGACGCCAGCGCCGACGGATCGACGGGCTCGTCCAGCCCCAGGCCCGTGACGTGGTTCAGCTTGCGGCCGAACAGCGGCTCGGTGAAGGCCGCCACGCCGCCGCCAATCCCCACGACGTGGGCGTCATTGCCTTGCAGCGCCCGCCAGGTCTCCACCTGCAGGCGCAGGTGGTGGGCCTCGGCGCGTTCGATGGCACGGGCGACGTCAGGGGAGGTGAGGATCACGTCTCAGACGCCGTCTTCGGCCAGAAGCTCGCGCACCTGCGTCAGCTGCCGGCGCGACACCGCCAGCCACTCCTGCGTGGCGCCTACCTGCACGGCCCAGCCTTCGGCATCGCCCTCGCCTTCCGTGGGCGCGCGGCGTTCCAGCTTGGTGACCGCGGTGCGCGCCACCAGCGCGTTGCGGTGGATGCGCAGCATGGTGTCGCCCAGGCGTTGCCCCGGGTCGGACAGCGAGTCGTCGAGCACGTAGGCGTGGGCCGGCGTGCGCAGCGTCACGTACTTGAGCCCGGCCTTCAGGTACAGGATGTCGGCCACCGGCACGCGCTGCACGCGGCCGCGGTCGCTCACCACCAGCACGGGCTGCTCGGCGGGCGCCGCCGGGGCGGCGACGGGACCCGGCGGCACCGGGCGATCGAGGCGCTGCGCTACGCGCACCAGCGCCTCCTGCAGGCGGGCGCGGCGCACGGGCTTGGTGAGGTAGTCGACGGCGTCGATCTCGAAGGCCTTGAGCGCGTGGTGGGCGTGCGCCGTCACGAACACGATGCGCGGCGGCTGCTCGGTGGCGCGCAGGCGCTCGGCCAGCTGCAGGCCATCGAGCCCCGGCATGTTGATGTCCAGCAGCACCAGGTCGGCCTGGTTGCCCGCGAGCCAGTGCAAGGCCTCGGCGGCGCTGCCGGCCTCGCCGGCCACCTCGGCGGCGGGCGCGGCGCAGTCGGCCAGCAGGCTGCGCAGGCGCAGGCGCGCCAGGTCTTCGTCGTCGACGATCAGCACTTTCAGGCGGTTCATGGCCGCGGGCTCCCGGTGGTCGACTGCATTCTTACAGGGGAACGGCCAGGCGCACGCGGAAGCGCCCGCCGTCGATCGGGCCGGCCTGGAACTCGGAGCGGAAAACATGCATCAGGCGCAGGCGCTCGCGCGAGCTCACCAGGCCGATACCGTGGCCCGGCGCCGAGGCGCCGCCCACGGTGTTGACCACCTGCACCCACGCGCGGCCGTTCCGCGCGCGCGCGCGAATCTGCACGCGCCCGCCCGCGTCGTTGGGCTCGACGCCATGGCGCACCGCGTTCTCCACCAGCGGCTGCAGCAGCAGCGGAGGCACGCGCACGTGGGCGATCGCATCGTCGACGTCCCACTCCACCTCCAGCCGCTTGCCGAAGCGCATGCCCTCGATGGCCAGGTAGAGCCGCGCGAGACGGATCTCCTCGCCCAGCGTGGAATCGCCCTCCAGCGCGCCGAGCGCCGCGCGGAACAGCTCGGACAGGTCTTCCAGCACCTCTTCGGCGCGCGTGGGATCCACCCGCACCAGCGCGATGGCGGTGTTGAGCGTGTTGAACAGGAAATGCGGCTGCACCCGCGACTGCAGCTCGATCAGGCCGGCCTCGGTGGCCGCCGGCAGCGTGGCGCGCACGCGCAGCTCGAGCCAGTGATAGACGACCGCGCCCAGCAACGCGCCGGCGCCGACGATGGCGGCCACGTTGGTGGAGTCGCCCGCGTCCAGGCCCATCATGCGCAGCGGCAGGCAGGCCAGCCAGGACGCGAGGGCCGCCACCGCCGCGGCGCAGGCCAGGCGGCCCGTGGAGGGCAGTCGAGCCAGCAGCCGCTCGAGGCCGCAGCAGGCCACCAGCCACGCGAGCGTGGCGGGCACGCCCACGCCGGCGCCGACGATGGCGTGGCCGAGCCACGCGGACAGCGAGCCGCTGCCGAACGCCGCGCCGGCAGTGACGATCACCTGAACGCCCAGCAGCGCCCGCAGGATCGTGCCGGGCTCGCACAGCGTGGGCAGCGTCCCGCGGCGCAGGCTCGCCACGGGCGCTTCGCCGAGCAACGTGGTGGAGGCGGTGACGGTGTCCATGAACCCGCATTGTGGGTGAGCGCGGTGGCATCGCACAAGGAAGCCGACGTGCGGTCTTGCGAAGGCTGCGAGCGGCGTGCCGCGTAAAATCCGGCGGATGAACGAAAATCAGTTCGATAAAAAGTCCCAGGCTTGGTCGGCCCTGTTCTCGGAGCCCATGAGCGAACTGGTGAAGCGCTACACCGCCAGCGTCGACTTCGACAAGCGCCTCTGGCAGGCCGACATCGCGGGCAGCCTGGCGCACGCCGAGATGCTGGCCGCGCAGAATGTGATCGCCGACGCCGACTACGCCGACATCCAGCGCGGCATGGCGCAGATCAGCGCCGACATCGCGGCCGGCACCTTCGAGTGGAAGCTCGACCTGGAGGACGTTCACCTCAACATCGAGGCACGCCTGACACAGCTGGTGGGCGACGCCGGCAAGCGCCTGCACACCGGCCGCTCGCGCAACGACCAGGTGGCCACCGACGTGCGGCTGTGGCTGCGCGGCGAGATCGACGAGATCGCGGTGCTGCTGGCGGAGATGCAGAACGCCCTCCTCTCCGTGGCCGAGCGGCACACCGAGACCGTGATGCCCGGCTACACCCACCTGCAGGTGGCCCAGCCGATCAGCTTCGCGCACCACCTGCTGGCCTACGTGGAGATGTTCGCGCGCGACGCCGAGCGCCTGGCCGACGTGCGCAAGCGCGTCAACCGCCTGCCGCTGGGCGCCGCCGCCCTCGCCGGCACGAGCTACCCGCTCGACCGCGAGCGCGTGGCCAGCACGCTGGGTTTCGACGGCGTGTGCCAGAACTCGCTCGACGCCGTGAGCGACCGCGACTTCGCCATCGAGTTCTCGGCGTTCGCGTCCATCGTGATGATCCACGTGTCGCGCATGGCCGAGGAGATCGTGCTCTGGATGAACCAGAACTTCGGCTACGTGGACCTGTCCGACCGCTACTGCACCGGCTCGTCGATCATGCCGCAGAAGCGCAACCCCGACGTCGCCGAGCTGGCACGCGGCAAGAGCGGCCGCGTGGTGGGCCACCTGATGGCGCTCATCACGCTGATGAAGGGCCAGCCGCTCACGTACAACAAGGACAACCAGGAAGACAAGGAGCCGCTGTTCGACACGGTGGACACCGTCAAGGACACGCTGCGCATCATGGCCGAGATGGTGGGCGGCGAGGTGGACGCGGCCACCGGCGCGCGCACCGGCGGCCTCGTGGCCAAGCCCGACGCGATGGAACGAGCCGCCCGCCGCGGCTACGCCACCGCCACCGACCTGGCCGTCTACCTTGTCCGCAAGGGCGTGCCCTTCCGCGACGCCCACGAAGTGGTCGCGCATGCGGTCAAGTTCGGCATCGAAAGCGGCAAGGATCTGTCGGAACTCCCGCTGGACGTGCTCCAGGGCTTCCACGCCAGCATCGGCCAGGACGTCTACGAGGTGCTGACGCTGCAGGGTTCGCTCAACGCGCGCCAGGTGATCGGCGGCACGGCGCCGGTGGAGGCGGTGCGGCAGATTGCCAGGCATCGGGCGCGGCTCGGGTGAAGTGAGGGTTGAACGCTGCGCGTTGAAGTGAGGTTGGAACGCTTCGCGCGGGTC
>JACMOG010000261.1 GCA_014378125.1 Vitreoscilla sp.
ACGCGGACGCCGCCGCGGCGGGCGCCAAGCCGGCCGCGAAGGCCGACGCGAAGGCGGACGCCGCCGAGACCTTCCGCAAGGGCTATGACGCCTACCTGGCCGGGCGCGTGCCCGAAGGCATCCGCATGATGGAGCGCGCCGATTCCATGGGCGCGCCGGGCGCGCGGGCCCGCCTGTGCGCCATCTACCGCAAGCCGACGGCCGCCGAAGGCAAGGACTTCCTGAAGGAAGCCAACAAGTGCAAGGGTGTCGACTGAGCCCGGGCGGGCAGGCGTCCCGCGCCTGCAATCCGGGCTTCGTGCGCATTCGCGCACACCCTCTGCCGGTTTGCTCGGGATAACCCTGGCCCCGTGGCGCCGGGGCTGCGCAAGGATGTGCGGGAACCCCCCATTTCGGGTGCCGCGCGTGCGCGATGGATCCAGACGGCGATAATCGTTTCGTCTTCTCACCGAACTGCCATGGAACTCGTCGTCCGCGCCCTGCGTTGCCCTCCACCCGATCAGCCGCACGCCATCAATGCGCGTTTCGGCTCGAACGGCGGCCGCATCGGTCGCAGCAACACCTGCTCGTTGCCGCTGCCCAGCCCCGACCGCTACATCTCGCGCGAGCACCTCGAGATCCGTTGTCGCGACGGCAAGTACTCGCTCAAGGTCATCTCCAAGGTCAACGGCTGCAGCGTCAACGACAACGCCGTGCCGCCGGGTGCCGCGGTCGAACTGTCCAACGGCGACAAGATCCAGCTGGGCGACTACCTGCTCGTCGCCGAGCTGCAGCAGACCTCCGTCGCCAAGGATCCGTTGGCCGCGTTCGGCTACTCGGCCAGCACCCGCGCCGACAGCCTCGACATGATGGCCTCGCTGGCGCCCGCGCCGGCCGTCAGCGGCGCGCGCGATTCCCAGTTCGACACCTCGCCCAACTGGGCCCAGGCCGCCACGCCGCCCGCGCGCCGCGCCGCGCCCATCGCGCCGCTCGCCCACCAGATCGAGACCGACCCGAGCGCCACCGCGCTGGGCCAGATGCTCGACGCCGCGCCCTCGGCCTCGCGCACGCGCCCCGGCGCCAACGACACCCCGTCCAGCCGCGCGC
The DNA here is from genome assembly GCA_014378125.1 of Vitreoscilla sp. The sequence continues at coordinate 1,087 of JACMOG010000261.1, forward strand.
CCGGCTTCGGCCGCGACGACAACGGCGCCAGCGCCCTCGACGCGTTCCTGGGCCTCGATGGGGGCCTGCTGGGCATGCCCGCGGCGCCCGCGCCCATGAGCGACCAGGCCCAGGGCCTGTATCGCCAGCAGGACGTCAACGTGGCCATGCCGGCGCAGGGCCACAACACGCTGCCCGACGCGTTCGACGACGACATCTTCTCGGCCCTCGACAAGGACTTCGGCGTGGCCCGCGCCGCGCCCGTCGCGCCTCCGCGCGCGCCCGTGGCCGCGCCGGCGCCCGCCATCGATCCGCTCGACATGGACCTGATGACGGGCGGCTCGGCGCCCGTGCGCACGCAGGTCATCGCGCCGCCGCGCGCCGCGCAGCCGGCGCCGGTGCCCACGTCCGCGCCGGTGGTCACCGCGCCCGTGTCCAGCGCCCCCAGCACCGACGGCTCGCAGGCCCTGGCGGTGCTCGCCCAGGCGCTGGAGCTCGATCCCGGCGACCTCGACACGTCGAATCCGATGGAGACCATCCGCATCGTCGGCGAGCTGCTGAACCTCACGGTCAACGGCCTGTACCAGATGCTGGAGATGCGCGCGCAGCTGAAGAACGAGCTGCGCATCGAGGATCGCACGATGATCGCGTCGCGCGAGAACAACCCGCTCAAGCATTCCGATTCGGCGCGCGACGCATTGCGCTACTTGGTCGACGTGCGCCAGCACGGCAACAAGCTGTTCCTGCAGCCGGCCAAGGCCATCGGCGACGCCGTCAACGACGTCTGCGCGCACGAAATGGCGGTGATGGCCGGAACGCGCGCGGCGCTGCTGGCCGCGCTGAAGATGTTCGCGCCGGAAACCATCGAGAAGCGCATCAAGAAGACGGGCGCGCTCGACAGCGTCATGCCGGCGCTGCACCGGGCCAAGCTGTGGGAGAGCTTCCTGGCGATGTACGGCGAGCTCGAGAAGGAAGCCGAAGACCACTTCGATCGCCTCCTCAACCAGGAATTCGCGCGCGCCTACGCGGAGCAGGGCAAGAAGCTGCGACGCAAGAAGTGAGCATGCCGGCGGCGACGCGGGCGTCGCCGCCCTACAGGAACGCAGGAGGGTCACTCATGAGGTTAGGTTCGCGATCCGCACTTGCTCCCGCCTGGCTCCATGCGTGCGGTGGCACGTTGTTTGGGCTTGCGCTGGCGCTGGCGTGCCTCGCGGGCTGCGTGGCCGATCCCGCTCCGCAGCGGGCGGTGGTGCCTGCCAACGACTCGCGCGCCCTGGCGGCCGACCTCAACGCGCGCCTCGACGCCCTGCAACGCCAGCCCGAACCCGCCTCGGACGATGTCACCGCGTCGCTGGAGCGCAGGTTGCGCGAGCAGCGTGAGAGGCGCGCGCGCGCCGTCGTCGCGGCCGGAAGCACCTCGGCCATCCCGCCAGGCGGCGTCGCCGTCGGCGTGGCCACGCGCCCGGTCCCGCCGAAGCCGAAGCCGGCACCGCACGCCGCCCTGGTAGCCGCCCCTGTTGCCCCCCCTGTAGCCGCCCCCGTGGGCTACGCCATCG